>CAYGYF010000195.1:0-3355 GCA_964354065.1 uncultured Dehalococcoidia bacterium
GCGTGGAGAGATAGCGCTGGAGCTTCTGGGGGTGGCAGTCCTCCTCGACGAACAGGACGGTGCCCTGGACTGTGGGGATGCGCCCGAACAGCGGGCGGCCAGTGCCCACCGCCAGTGCGAACTCGCCGGCCTCGAGGGTCTTGCCGTGGTTTATCTGGCCGTAGAGCACGGCGATGTCGCCGGTCGATAGCCAGCCTTCGACGATGGGCTCGCCGCTGCCCCAGTCCTTTTCCATAAAGTCGGAGAGCGGGCAGACGACGGGACTGCAGCGCGTCTCGCCGGTCTCTTGGACGTCGCTGGCAATAGCCCCCTCGTCCAGTGGCACGACGGGGCAGGCCTCCAGCGCCTGGATGAAGGCAGCGCGGTCGCCACCGCAACGCCGCCAGAGGTCATTGACGTCTCCTCCCTTTCCCAGGTCGTCGGGCAAGGTGAGAATGGCTACCTGGAGACCCTGGCGGGCACAAGCTCTGCCAGTCCTAACGGCCCCTTCCCTGCCGGCATCGTCGAGGTCGTAAACTAGGCAGATGGCTTTGATGCCCTGCTCGGTGAGCTTCCGGATAGCCCCGGCGCTGGGCTCGCTGCCCTCCCCAGCGAGGAAGGTCACCGCTGGATAGCCCACCTCCCCCAGGGTGATGCAGTCGACTTCTCCGGCGGCCACGTAGAGGGCCTCCTCCCCCTTCGGCACTTGGCTCAGGCCATACACACAGTCCTTGGCCTTCACCGCCGACCCCTTCGGCCACCAGAAGCGTGGTTCGCCTGGCCACCAGGAGAAGCGTTTGATGTGGGGATGCCCCTGGGCGTCGGGGTCATCGACGGCGAAGGCCCACCCGCCGGAGACAGCGTGGACGCCGTACTTCTCGCGCAACTCCCGCTCCGGCAGCAGACGCTCCTGGGCCAGGCGCCGCATCGCTTCGTCGGGTGTGGGCCGGTCGTCGTCTCGATGGCCGTTGACCCCGAGCCGCTCGGCCAGGTTGTTCATGTTGGGGCCCACCGGGCACCCGCGCGACATGCAGCGGACGCCGCCGGTCCGAACGTTGATCCGCACGCTGAAATGGGCATCGCCGTTCTTGTGCTTGGTGGTGTCGATGCACCGCGCCCATACCCAGCCCTCGGCGTCCGGTCTACCATCGCCTTTGAGCTCAAGGCGAGGGCGGATCGCATCCCAGAGTTGGAGCCAGGGCGGATAGCTCACGGGTCTTCCAGTCTCGAACCGGCAGGCGTGAGTGGAGTGGCAACAGCCTTGGGCAGCCGTCGCACCTCGTAGCCATGTTCGCCAAGACGGGCAGCGGCCAGCCCGGCGAAGACGCGGGCCGCAGCCTCCCCCGCCTCACCGCTTACATCGACCACGCAAGCCTTTCCGGTTCCCTCCACCAGGTAGGAGGTCTCCATGCGAACCCGCGGCCTGCCGTAGACGCACTCAGCGGCGAAAATAGCTAAAGCCATGTCACCCTCAACAGCGCGAACGTCCACGCCTTCCGGGAAGGTGAAGCGAAGTACCGTGCCCATCTCATAACCTCCTGAGATTCCTATACGGAAAGGCGTGGCCGAAGTGTCGGGATCTACCGCAGAAATTCCTCAAGACCCTCGTCCCGAAAGACGCGCCGGATGCGCTCCAGTTCGTCGTAAAGAGTCGTCCGTGGCACGTCCAGCCTCTTGCTTATCTCGCTCATGGACATGCCGGCCTCCAGGCCCAGCGCCAGGCGCCGTTGACCCGGAGCCAGACGTGACAACAGGTGCTCGCGCATCACGCTCGACATAACTTCATCACCAGTCTCGCCCGCGGGCACTAGGTCGCCCAGTGTCTGGTCGTCTCCACCCTCCTGGCTTAGAGGCGCATCAAGCGAGAGGGGATGTTGGCCGCCTCCACGTTTCCCAGCCTTCAGGACCCGTTCGATATCGATGAGCTTGGCCTTGACTACCCTGCGCATGAAGGTCTGTTTCGAGGCGCCCCTGGTCTCTTCGTAGCGTTGGCGCTGTGACCACCAGTGGAGGAGGCATTCCTGCGCAAGGTCGTCGGCCTCGAATCCCGCAATGGCGGTGCGGCTAGAGAGGAAGTCGTAGACAAGAATTCGGGCGAGGGCGATCTCCCAATCGGCGAGTTCGCCTGATTGCGGGCCACTTGAGTCGGGTGCTTGGTGCACCCACTCTATTTAGCCCATATCGCCGGCGCCAAAAATTGCGGGGTTAACGCGGAGTTTAAGCGGAGGTTTTTGAAGTCAGCCGGGCTTTGGGTTGCGTCTTCGTGGAGACCAGTTCCGACACTTCGGCCCATGGTCTTCGTATAGGAACCTCAAGATGAGGTCCCTGAAGTGCAACTACATCGACGACGCCGCGGGGAGCGAGGAGCGAACCCGTCAAGTTGCCTCAATCCTTGCCGCCGGCCTTGAGCGTTTCCTGAAGAGCCGAAAAGAAGCCGGCCGGCAGGCGGGCACGGCCCTTGACTTTCCGGCGAACGTATCGGTTACTACCGACTGCCGATCAAACGGCTACGCGGAGGGACGCTGACCCTTGGTTCTGCAAGCTCCGGCCCGACCAGGCAAGAACGGCCCCCAGCAGCAGTCAGGGAGGCACGTGGGGCTGGTGGTTCGTGTGAGCACCGACCGTCAGGCGATGACGGAGGAGGGCTCCCTCAAGAACCAACTTCAGCGGCTCCGGCAGCACATCGACTACAAGACGACGGCCTGCGGCGAGGAGTGGCGGGAGGCGGAGGTCTACGAGCTTAGGGCCGTCTCCGGCAAGGATTCCCTCCGCAGCCCCGAGTTCCAGCGCCTCTTCGCCGACATCCGGTCCGGTCGCGTCAACACGATCCTCTGTACCGCGCTGGACCGGATCTCCCGCTCCGTAAAGGACTTCCTCCACTTCTTCGAGGTCATCAATGAATATGGCGTCGAGTTCGTCTGCCTCAAGCAGAACTACGACACGACAACCCCACAGGGCAGGCTCTTCGTCACCATGATGATGGCCCTGGCGGAGTTCGAGCGAGAGCAGACCTCGGAGCGCAATCGGGAAGCGACGGCGGCTCGGGCGGAGCGGGGCCTGTGGAACGGTGGGCGACTCCTCGGCTACGACCTGGACCCGATCCGGAAGGGCAACCTGATACCAAACCCGGAGGAGGTGGCGCTGGTCAATCTCGCCTTCGACACCTACCTCTCCTGCGGCTCCATAGCGGAGACGACCTCAAGCCTCAACCGCCGCGGCTACCGCACCAAGGCCTATACCTCGCGTCGAGAGAAGGTTCACCCAGGCTCCGAGTTCGGAACGACCTCGGTGCAGTACCTGCTGAAGAACCCGGCCTACATCGGGAAGAAAGAGGTTAACAAGAGCGCGAAGGGCCGGGAGACAGGGCCTGGAGGTA
>CAYGYF010000196.1:0-3261 GCA_964354065.1 uncultured Dehalococcoidia bacterium
GAATTTATACGCTACAGCGAAAAAGATGAAGTAGCTATATACCGGAAGAGAAAGTGAGAAAAACAAAGAAAGAGTATGCTAGTTTAGGGGGCCGGTCGTCTAGCTTGGTTAGGACATTGGCTTTACGAGCCAAAGGTCGCCGGTTCAAGTCCGGCTCGGCCCACCAATCATAGCCTTCTACTGTTGAATCATAGTTGTTCACTGAATTGACGCTTGAAAACTGCGTTATCAAGTGTTTCAAGTGATTTTCAAACGTCTTGCTCAAATTGAAGCCAAGATTACGCGTCTTTTCAACTAATTCTTGATCAACATATAATACGAGATTGTGTTTGTTTGACATTTGCGTTTGCACCCGGGCGGATGCGAGGGGAAGTTCATTGTTATAAGTTTGGTGCTTACTAGTTCACATTTGGACTGCGTTTTCTCTTGCATGATGTGGCCGCTATTAGTGTTACTATCATGAATAGCGATAACACGAGGCAAGACACAGACTCTGGGATCGTTACAATCACTTCATGTGTAGAATGCATGTATGTGAAATAGAGGAAGACATGAGTGCTGTTCGAGATAGTCAGCTCAGTGGCGTTTACAGGATTCGAATCAACCAACACGATGTATGATGAGCTGTTAAGAACAGTTCTCGGAATCATCAGCCTACAGAAGCCGCTACTTCCATTTTCTCCAGTAGCAGAGAATTGGATAAATGGCTGTCCTGGCTGAAGACCTTCGTATGGTGAACTGAGCCAAATCAAGAGGCTAAGATTTGAGACAGTAGAATTGCTTATGACGGTTACATTTTCAGTCTTGTCGTAAGGAAGGGAGACATTGAACTCAGAGAACATACCCATCAAAGGATAGTTGTCGGTGTTGTTTGCATCGATGACGCAGGCAGTATCACCAATGCCATCTTGATCAGAATCTGTTCCATTGTAGTCGCTCCAGTAGTTTCCGCCAGAAGGATAACCATCATCCCAAAAACTCACTGAGCTTTCAGACCTAGCTTGTTCGGTGTTGTTTATGAAATCATTGTGAAAAATAGCGTTGTTTGAAGAATTATAGACATAGATGCCCACGTAGCTGTTCGCAACATTATTTCTCACAAAGCTGTTTGAAGACCCATACAAGAGTGAGATACCAAAAGCTAGCCCGCCATACTTTATTAAGTCTATGTTGTTATCGACGACGCTGTTGTTTGAAGACCCAGAGAGTTCGATGCCATTGCCCTGAAAGGCTTCTCTGTTTGTGATATTGTTTCCGACAATGTTATTGTTTAAGGACCCTCCGACAGTGATGCCATAACCGCTATTTACTATGTTGTTCCCAGTAACATTATTGTTTGAGGACTCAATGAGGCTGATGCCTTCGTAGCTGCTTGTCATGTTGTTCGCGGCGACACTGCACTGGTTTGAAGACTGATAGAGCTCGATGGCAATTCCGTTGTCTGTCAAGTTGTTCCCGACAACGCTGTTGTTTGGAGACCAAGAGAGCTGGATGCCCCGCCCACCGTTTCTTGTTACCTTATTGCAAGCAACACTGTTATTTGAACACTCAAAGAGATAGATGCCAAACGAGCCATTTGCGACGTTGTTATTCGTAATTGTCGAGTTTGTTGTATAGGCAAGCAATATGCCTTGGTAGTTTGGTGTGACGGTAAGGTTCTCCACCTTCATACGAGTGCAGTTTACAAGAACCACGAAGCCAGCATCAATCGGAACCGTCTTGTCCGTCTTGCTAACCCAATAGTAGACTGGTTTGCCATCAACCGTGTTTGAAGCATCTACATCATTAATAAAATCCGATATATCGACATAACCTGAGTCAACCCCCATGTTGGATCCCAACAGCCCCCGTCCGCTCATTAATGTGTTGTTAGTCATGCTGTTGCTTCTAAGAACATTGCCTTTGGAGTCATAGAGCCAGATGCCAATTGCGTTGTTTGCTGTTACGTTATTTCCCAGCACATTGTTATTGTTTGAAGAAGACAGGTAGATGCCTAATTCGAATGCTCTGATTGTCGTGTTCTGTATTGTTACGTTGGTTCTTCCTGAAAGGGTTATTCCATCTCCGCTTCCCGTGCCTTCAACCACGTAGCCTGCTCCGTCCACAACAATGTTATCTCTCTCAATCACAATTCCGTCGACATCGGCAATGATGTTGCCAGTTAACGTGTAAGTAACATTGTCAACAGTGGAAATAGGCGCTGTTGGCGGGTCAATGCTTCCGTCAGCCCTTATGTAAATGGTTCCACTTGCGTTTGCCTTGTGAACATTAAAAGCTACGCTTAACATGCCAATGAGAAGCGTCAAGGTCAACACCAAAACAAGTTTTCGGTTCATTTTGCATCGTTTATTACATTTGCAGTTTTCATTCTTATGACTTGTGCAGCTATCTTCGATTCAATTCTTCCAGTCCACTATCTTTTGAAAAATCCTTATAATAAATTTCTATATAAGAAAAATTGAAAAGAAAAATTGGCGTGCACTGCGAGTGCACACTACGACTAACCTCTTTCAAACCTCTCAGTTCTATCCATCCTCTCTGGGCGCGCGTTGGCAAATTATATTAGACGAAAGCTAGAAAGGATACTTCTTAGTGTTTTGTTTTGGACGGAGGTGACGGATTTTGGAAGATTGGAAGATAAAGATTGCAGCGCTGTGGATAGTTTTCGAATTCGGCATGTTTACCGTACCTGTGGTGGAGATGTATATACCCGATTTCATGGAGAATGCTATTGCTCAAACAACGCCGGAAATGTTGGTTGTCCTAGCATTTATGACAATGATTCCGCCCATCTTGGCTTTCCTGTCCTTGATTCTGAAAGATACGATTAATCGCTGGGTAAACGTCATCTTGGGAATAGTTTTTGCAGCTCTTACGCCAATCGGTGTGATTGACGTTCCACCTGAATATTATGCTCCTATGATACTTGTCGCAATTGTAGAAGTCGTCGCAGCAGCGCTGATTGTCTGGTATGCATGGAAGTCTAAACAGAAAACATGAGCATTACAGACGAATTCTTCGTCGTATTTTTCACTCTTCTATTCATTGTGTGCGCTATTGACGTGCACCTAGTGCACACGACGACTAACCTCTTTTCAACCTCTTTGTTAGCGCGCGCTAGCTTGTTCTATCAGCTCGCGGACGTGGACAAAATCTTGCCCATGGCCTCCAGTTCTTGCATAGAGAACCTGTCTCGTCCATGGCCTTTGATGAAACCAACCAAATCGTTGAAACCTAAGACCTTTACTGTTTCAGTACTCA
>CAYGYF010000197.1:0-3261 GCA_964354065.1 uncultured Dehalococcoidia bacterium
GCAGCGGGCGTGCCCGTGCCACTAGGAGTGCCAGTCGCTGCTTCTTCGCCGCCCTTGCAGCCAACCAGCGCCAACAAGAGCAGCCCCGCCAAGATCGGGGCCAGTTTCACCAGCATCTTCAAGATACCTTCTCCCATCTGTCTCCATCCCAGCCCAGGCAGGTTCGGCCTGTTGAACAAGGTGTTGCCTATCTCATACACGTTGGCCCTACCCATTGTCAACTCTAGATAGCGTGATCGGTGCACCGTTGGTGGGTAGGTTTTTCCACGACCCCAGCCTGATGGTCATGAACAAAATAATTCGACACAAGGCAGGGCTGAAGCCCTGCAGCTACGACCCTATCTGGCCCTTACTCCGTAGCTGCAGACCTTTAGGTCATGAACAAAACAATTCGACACCGCACGAGATGCTTCGCGTCGCTCAGCATGACAGCTAGTGAGGTTGTCACCCTGAGCGAAGCGAAGGGTCTCGGCTCCCACGCGCAGCCAGCTGCGGGGGCGTTGAGCCACTAATTCGTTTATGACCATTAGGCGGGGGTGGAGAAGCAACCCACCGGCCACCTTGACAATTGACGGACTCGATATATGATTTCCCTGCCTGCCTCGGCGCACCAGGCTGGGGGCTGGCAGGAGGGTAAACGGTGACATGAAGAAGGAGGAGGGCTCCCCAGACGAGCCGGGTCGGGAGCAGCCGGAGCCCACCCACCGCACGGCGGCCCTGGAGATCCTCTGGCGCTGCCTCGATTGCGGCGAGCTCTGGCACCGCGACGCCCCTCTGCCGCAGGTCTGCCCGAGCTGCGGTGCCCCGCGCGAGCACTTCGGCTTGCTCCTCGAAGACTGACGCCCTAGGGAGGATATGCTGTGGAGTTCGAAGCCCTTATCAGAAAGAGAAGCATGATCCGCGCCTTCCGGCCGACACCCCTCACCGACGGCCAGCTTCATAAGCTTCTCCGAAACGCCATCCGTGCCCCCAGCGCTGGCCACCTTCAGCCCTGGGAGTTCATCATTGTGCGCGACGATGCCACCAAGCGGCGGCTGGCCAGGGCCGCCCTCGACCAGAACTTCATCGCCGAGGCGCCCCTGGTCATCGTCACCTGCGCCAACACCCGCCGCAGCGCCAGCGTCTACGGCGAGCGAGGCGTTCACTTCTACAGCCTGATCGACGTCTCCTTCGCCTCCCTCCTCCTGATGCTCACGGCCATTGACGAAGGGCTGGGCTGCTGTTTCGTCGGGGCCTACCGCGATGAGGAGGTGTCACGCATTCTGGGGCTGCCGGCCTGGGTGCGCCCTGTGGGGATCATCCCCGTGGGCCACCCCGCCGAGGGGCCGGCCCGCCTCTCCCGCATCCCCCTGCGAGACGTCGTGCACGAAGAGCGGTGGAGTTAGGATAGAACCCAGAACCAAGAACCAAAGCCGACGACGGTTCTGGGTTCTCGGTTCTCGGCCCTGGGCCGCAGCCCCTAGAACTCCCGCTCCAGCAGGAACTCCGCCGCCTCCCGCAGCTCGCAATAGGCCCCAGGGTCGATGCTGGTTGCCGCAACCTCGGCCAGGGCCTGGTCGAGGTGCTCCCGGGCCATCGCCTGGCAGTGCTGGCGAGCCCCCAGGCCGTCCAGGATCGCCACCACCCGGCTCACGTCGGCGTCAGCCAGCGTCTCCTGGGCGTACAGCCGCAGCAGGGCGTCTCGCGTCTCCCCTGCGGCCGTGGTCAGAGCGTACACCAGCGGCAGTGACTTCTTCTTGCGGCGGATATCGGTTGCGGCAGGCTTGCCGGTGGCCTCCTCTCTGCCCCAGGTCCCCAGCATGTCGTCGCGGACCTGGAAGGCCATCCCCAGCAGGCGACCGCAGCGAGCGAAGCGCTCCCCCAGAGCCTGGTCGTCGCTGCCCACCAGCGCCCCCAGGTGGAGGGACGCCGCGAACAGGGCCCCGGTCTTCCTGGCGATCATCTCCAGGTAGGCTTCCAGGCCGATCTGGCTCTCACCCTCGAAGCCGATGTCCAGGCACTGCCCCTCGATCATGGCCAGACAGCCCTCGTCCAGGATGCGGCAGGCCCGCGCGACCCTGGCCGGCTCGACGCCGCCGTCGCTCAGTCGCAGGAGGGTGAGCTGGGCCAGGGCCAGCAGGCTGTCGCCGGCATTGATCGCCTGGGGCTGCCCCCACAGGCTCCACACCGTCGGCCGATGGCGCCGCTCGCGGTCGCCATCCTGGATGTCGTCGTGCACCAGGGAGAAGTTGTGCACCAGTTCGACCGCCGCCGCTGCCGGCAGGGCCACTCGCCAGTCGCCGCCCGCTGCCTGGCAGGCCCACAGGCACAGGCTGGATCGCAGGCCCTTGCCGCCGGCCTGAGTCAGGGGGCGGCCCTCGGCGTCCTCCCAGCCCAGGTGGTAGCGCATCATCTGGTGAAGGAGGGGCGCCCCGACCTGTCGAGGCAGGGCCGATCGCAGGAAGGCGTCCAGGTCGTCCCGATAGCGGACGAGGACGGACGGAAGCTCCAACCTACTCTCCCACTAGTTGGATCACTACCTCCCGCTCTCGCCCCCTGTCCAGCTCCACCAGGAACAGGCGCTGCCACTGGCCCAGCAGCAGATCGCCGTTGACGATGGGCACCGCCTCGCTCGCCCCCAGCAGGAGCTGCTGGCAGTGGGAGTGGCCGTTGGGCGAGTCGTCGTGCTGGTTGGCGCCGTTGTGGGCGGAGTCGTTGTGGTTGTAGTAGGCGTGAGCGGGGGCCACCTTCGTGAGGAACTGCTCCATGTCCCGAAGCAGCATGGGCTCGTTCTCGTTGATGCGGATGGCGGCGGTGGTGTGGCGGGAGAAGACGATGGCGAAGCCGTTCTCGATAGCCGAGGCCTTGGCGACGTCCGCAATCTGATCGGTGATGTCCACGAATTGCGGCCCCGTATTGGTGCGCACCCTGAAGGTGCGGGTCAAGCACTTCATCGCCCTTTCCTCCGCCTAGTGGTGGCTATCGCGCCTGCCCGGGCCGAAGTCGCCACAGGCGACTGGCGGCCCCGACAGGCGGCTCCGCCCTAAGGATTGTGCACCATCAGAGCGAAAGTGTCGATGCCTCGCCCAATGGGGTTGATTTTCTTTCGCGGCAAAATCTTGCGCGAGCGCTGGAGGCTTCGGCTATCATTGACCGTATCTGCGCCCCTGTGCTACACTCCAGGCGCTGGTCCGCCCTGGGTTTGCCGAAGGGCTGGCTCTTTTTCTCCTCGTGGTGGGCGTAGCGTAGCGGTTAACGCGCCAGGTTGTGGCCCTGGAGATC
>CAYGYF010000198.1:0-3253 GCA_964354065.1 uncultured Dehalococcoidia bacterium
GCCCCCGCCGCGAGAGCACCCTGGAGAAGCTGGCCACGCTGAAGGGAGCCTACAAGGAGGACGGCCGGGTGACGGCGGGCAACTCCTGCCCTCGCACTGAGGGTGCCACCATGACGCTGCTGATGTCCAAGGAGAAGGCCAAGCAGTTGGGCTACAAGCCACTGCTCACCTTCCGCGGCGCCGCCACCATTGGCACCGACCCCGAGATCATGGGCATCGGCCCACTGCCCGCCACCCAGAAGCTGCTCAAGCGCACCGGTATGACTTTTGATCAGTTCGACCTCATCGAGATCAATGAGGCATTCGCCTGCCAGGTCGTGGCAGTGATGCGCGAGCTGGGCTCGAACGAATGGGATAAGCGGCTGAATGTCAACGGCGGCGCCGTCGCTCTGGGGCATCCCCTGGGGGCCACCGGCGCCCGCATGGTGGGCACTATCGGCTACGAGATGGAGCGGCGTGGTGCCCGCTGGGGTCTGACGACGTTGTGCATAGGCGGTGGCATGGGCATGTCCATGGCCTGGGAGCGGGAGGACTACCGGTAAGGACTAGTGCTGCCTGACGCCATCACCGCCATCCCCGGCCTACGGGGCAGCCCGTGGCGCTATTTGCTGGCCGCCTTCCTCGTAGCATTCCCCGCCCTGCTCGCGGCCTGCGAGGGCGGGGGGCCCGGCGCAGCACCGACGGCTACGCCAGCCGTAACCGGGGACGAGACCCAGGCGCGCACCGTTGCCTTGCGGGCGGATGACATGCCGGCTGGCCTCGCCCTCCAATCCGAGGCGATGACGACTAACGAGCAGGCGGCCAAGGACGAGGACGAGGCGCAGCGCTTCCAGCAGTGGGGCCGGCTGCTGGGATACAAGGCCGTTTACTCCCGGGAAGTCTCTGCGCAGCAGGTGGACAGCGATGGCACCGTGAGCGTGACTGTGGTGGTTGATCTGTTTGCCGACGAGGTGGGGGCGAGTGAAGCATTCACCTACTCTGCGTCTCAAGCCCCCAGCGGCATGTTCCGCGACAGCCCTTTCTCGGGCCGTGTCCGGGCTTTGAAGACGCATGCGGTCTCTCGACCTGTGTTCGGAGACGACGGCTTCGCCTGGCAGACCACGGCCACAGCTCTCCTGCCCGACTCGGACGCAGAGGTGCCCTTCATGGCGAACATGATAGTCGTTCGGCGGGGGCGTGCCATCGAGCATCTGATCACCGGGGCCTTCCCCGGCCCGACGGCCGACGAGGAGCTTGCCGCGCTGATCCAGGCGATGGCCAACCGCCTGAAGGAGAGCCTGCCCTGAGCTTGTCGGAGGGCCTGCCCTGAGCTCTGAGCCTGTCGAAGAGTCGAAGGGTCCGCGAGGCGACTCCCTCACCGCCATCCCTGGCCTGCGCGTCGGCCACTGGACGCGGCGGCGGGCGGCCACCGGCTGCACCGTCGTCCTCTGCGCGGCGGGAGCGGTGGCCGCCGTCGACGTGCGCGGCGGCGCCCCCGGCACCCGCGAGACCGATCTCTTGCGGCCGGGCAACCTGGTGGAGCGCATCCACGCCGTCCTCCTCGCCGGCGGCAGCGCCTTCGGCCTGGACGCAGCAGCAGGCGTCATGCGCTACCTGGAGGAGCGCGGCGTCGGCTTCCCCACTCCGGCCGGGCCGGTGCCCATCGTGGTGGGGGCCGTCCTCTACGATCTCTCTGTCGGGCGGGCGGACGTGCGCCCTGATGCTGCCGCCGGCTACGCCGCCTGCCAGGCCGCCACAGGAGGTCGAATCCCTCAAGGCAGCGTCGGTGCCAGCACCGGTGCCACTGTCGGCAAGGCCCTGAGCCCCCAGCGAGCGGTCAAGGGCGGCATCGGCAGCGCCAGTGAAGGGGTCGACGGCCTCAGCGTCGGCGCCCTGGTGGCGGTGAACTCTTTCGGCGAGGTGGTCGACCCCGACAGCGGCCGCGTCCTCGCCGGCCCCCGCGACGACAAGGGTGGATTCCTGAGCACCCTCGACATCCTGCGAGAGGCGGCGCCGTCGGCGCTCTCCGGCGCTTTCACCAACAGCACCATCGGCGTGGTGGCCACCGACGCTCGCCTGTCGCGCGACCAGGCGTATCGCTTGGCGGTCATGGCCCACGATGGCCTGTCGCGGGCCGTTCGCCCCGCCCACACGCCGCTGGACGGCGATGTCCTGTTTGCCCTGGCTACCGGCGCCGCGCCAGCACCAGTCGACCTGACGACCCTGGGCGCGCTGGCCGCCCGCGCCGTCGAGCGGGCCATCGTGCGCGCCGTGACGGAGGCCAAGGGGCTAGCAGGAGTGCCCTCTGCCCGCGAGTGGACGGAAGGTTGAGGGAAGACCAGCCTCTAATGCTACACCTTCAATGTCCCACCCTTATGGTCATTCAGTAAACAAAGGCTCAAGCCCGGCATAGCCCAATGTAGCGGAAGCCTTCAGGCTTCCACCCCCTTAGCGGAAGCCTTCAGCTTCCACCCCATGTCATGGAGGCCTAAAGGCCTCCGCTACATCACTCCGCGCTCAGCGTCACTTCATTAGTGACCTTCACGTTGAGGTCGTTCACCCCCTCCCTGTCTCACATGTCTTGAAACACTACACTACTTGAAATGCCCTTGACCTTCTGCTATACTAGGCTTGCCACCGACCAATAGGCGGCGAGCATAGGTGCGATGGGCGCCATCTATAGCCAGAGCCCGCTTGGATCGGGACACCGACCGAGACGGCACATAGAGGACACGGGTGTCTCAACATGCCCTCTCGGTTGCTGTCCGAGGGGGTTTTTTGTCGGGAGGAAGTCGCCATGAGGACGATGCTCAAGAGCAAGATCCACCGGGCTCGCGTCACCGACGCCAATATCCACTACGAGGGCAGCATCACCCTCGACCCCACCCTCATGGAGGCGGCGGACATTCTGCCCTTCGAGCTGGTGCACGTGCTCGACATGACCAACGGAGCCCGCCTGGAGACCTACGCCATCGAGGGCCAGCGGGGCAGCGGCGAGGTGGTGATCAACGGCGCCGCCGCTCGCCTGATCCAGAAAGGCGATCTAGTGATCATCCTGGCGTATCAGGCCGTCAGTGAGGAGGAGGCGCGGCGCTTCTTGCCCAAACTGGTCTACGTCGATGAGGAGAACAGGATCGTGCGCCTGAGCAGCGCCGCTGTCGAGCCCCGGGAAGCGGTGGTGTAGGGAGGGCGACATGAAGCGCGTATCCATCCACGACCTGAAGGCGATGAAGAAGCGGGGCGAGAAGATCGCCATGCTCACCGCCTACGACTA
>CAYGYF010000199.1:0-3214 GCA_964354065.1 uncultured Dehalococcoidia bacterium
AGCGCGGAACAGCCCCGGGGCGAAGCGGGCAACGTGGGCTTCATCTCCCAGAGCGGCACTCATTGCATCAGCTTCAGCCAGCTTGGGTACGGGCACGGCATCCGGTGCAGCAAGGCGGTGAGCTTCGGCAACGCCGAGGTGTTGGACGCCGCCGACTACCTGGAGTACCTGGCTGGCGACCCCGAGACAGAGGTCATCGGCCTGTACATAGAGGGGGTGCGGGACGGCCAGCGCTTCCTCGACGTGCTGCGCAGGGTGACCCGCCGCAAGCCGGTGGCGGTGTGGAAGGGGGGCCAGACGGAGGCCGGCCAGCGGGCGATCTACTCGCACACGGCGGCCCTGGCCACCCGGGGGGCCATCTGGCAGGCGGCGATGCGCCAGGCAGGCGTCGTCACGGTGGACAGCCTGGAGGAGATGGTGGACGTGGTGAAGGGGCTGCTGTACATCTCCGCCGGAGGCGGACCCGCCTGCGGCGGGAAGCCGCCTACGGGCCGGCGGGTGGGGCTCATCGCCATGACGGGCGGACAGTCGGTGGTGATCGCCGACGCGTTCGGACGGGCCGGCCTGGAGGTGCCGCTGCTGACGGCCGCCTCGTACGAGGAGCTGGCGTCGTTCTTCAACGTCATCGGCGGCAGCTATCACAATCCGCTCGACGCGGGCGGCACCCTGGCCATGGGCTTCCGCCTGGACAACCTGCAGCGCATGATGGAGATTCTGGACGAGGACGCCAACGTAGATACCGTGGTGATGGAGGTGGGGGCGGCCTTCCTGGCCCGCCGCTGGCGGCAGAACCCGAGCCTGCTGGACCAACTGGTGGAGTTGCTGGCGGCCCACAAGGAGCGCTCGCAGAAGCCTTTCCTGATGATCCTGCAGCCGGGGCACCTGGAGGGACAGATAGCGGAAGTGCGGGGCAAGCTGGTGGGGCGGGGCATCGCCACCTTCGCCAGCTTCCAGCAGGGGGCGTATGCCCTGGCGAAGGTGGTGGGCTACTGGCGGTTTCGGGCGGAGGTGGAGTAGGAGTTCTTGCAGCACCGCCCCGTGAACGGGGCGGCATCGATGCCCCCCGCCTTATGATCATTAAGCGATGTAGCGGAAGCCTTCAGGCTTCCACCCCATGTCATGGAGGCCTGAAGGCCTCCGCTACATACGGGCAGACCTTGCGCCAGAGGCGCATCCGCCTTCGGCGGAGATGGTCTGCAGCTACGAATCGATCCCGGGGATGATGGATAAGCGGCAGGTCTACCTGGATCACGCGGCCACCACGCGCCTGCGGCCAGAGGCGCTGGAGGCGATGCTGCCCTACCTGGGAGAGCGGTTCGCCAATCCCTCGGGGATGTACGGCAGCGCCCGCCAGGCCCAGAAGGCGGTGGATGAGGCTCATCGGACGGTGGCAGGGGTGCTGGGCTGCCGCCCGAGCGAGGTAGTGTTCACCAGCGGCGGCACCGAATCGGTGAATGCCGCGCTCAAGGGGGTGGCCTTCGCCCAGCAGCTCGCCCACGTGGGCAACCACATCGTCACCTCCAGCGTGGAGCATCACGCCGTCCTGCACACCTGCCAGCACCTGGAGAAGTTCGGCTTTCAGGTGACCTACCTGGCGGTGGACGAATACGGCCTGGTCGATCCCCAAGACGTGGCCAAGGCGGTCACAGCAGGGACGGTGCTGGTAAGCATCATGACAGCCAACAACGAGGTGGGCAGCTTCGAGCCCATCGCCGACATCGCCCAGGCGGTGAAGGCGAAGGCGCGGAGCCTGGGCCGGCGCATCCCCGTGCACACCGACGCTGTGCAGGCGGCGGGGGAGTTGGAGATAGACGTCGGCAAGCTGGGGGTGGACCTGCTGAGCCTATCGGCGCACAAGTTCGGCGGGCCCAAAGGAGCGGGGGTACTCTACCTGCGGCGGTCAATCCCCTTCCTGGCCCAGCAGACGGGCGGCGGGCAGGAGCGACAGCACCGGGCCGGTACGGAGAACGTGGCGGGCGTCGTGAGCACGGCCGTGGCCTTGAGGCTGGCGGAGGAGGAGCGGGAGGCGAACGTCCGCCACTGCCGTCGCCTGCGAGACCGGCTGATCGAGGGAGTGCTGACCAGCGTCCCTGGGGCGGAGCTGCGCGGCCACCCTGAGCGGCGGCTGGCCAAGAACGCCCACTTCACCATCGAGGACGTGGAGGCGGAGGAGCTGCTGGCGCGGCTGGATGGGGCGGGGATCGCCGCCAGCTCGGGCAGCGCCTGCGCGACGTCGACGTGGGAGCCGTCGCACGTGCTGGTGGCGATGGGGGTGCCCCTGGCCAAGGCGGTGGGTGGCCTGCGCCTGACCGTGGGGCCGGAGAACACGGACGAGGAGATAGAGTACGTGCTGTCGGTGCTGCCGCGCATCGTGCGAGAGCTGAGGACAGGGAAACCGGTGGCGGGAGCCCATCGGTAGTTCGTCAGACCCTTCGCTGCGCTCAGGGTGACAGCACGGCCCAGCGTCATTCTGAGCCCTTCGCTCCGTGCGATGATGAGCGACTCTACTGTCATTAGGTTCGCTTCGCTCACTACAGGTCTGAGCGAAGCGAAGAATCTGCGGCCGCTCAGGATAAACTTCGCGAAGAATCTCCTTGCTGGCCGAGCTTGTGCCGGCAAGAACTCCTGCAAAAAGTTAAGGAATTCTGCCGTTCCCCTTGCATTTCTGGGACAGGATAGTATAATTGGTTGGCTCATTACTATTTCTATGCAGTTGATTCGCTATCTCTACGTCCCCAGGGGTAAGGAGCGGATGATGAGGGGTCAGGGCGACGAGCCCCCGCGGGGAGGGGGAGCGCAGGCGGGCGAGCCGGCAGAGGCCGTGCGCCACGAGTGCAAGCGGGCGGAGGAGGCGGCGGCGCGCTGGTGGGGAGATTGGTGAAATGCCTGATGCTCGCCCCCTACGCACGATATCCCAGCTACGGCCAGGGGATCACGCCTGTTGTTTCTACGAGACGGCAGAAAAGCACCGGGCGGTGGTGACGCCCTTCTTACACCAAGGACTGGAGTCGGGCGAAAAGGTGGTCTACATCTTGGATGACAGTACGGTGGAGGCCATTGCGGCCTACTTGCGACGGGACAGGCTGGACGTCGAGCTCTACCTGGCCCGGGGCCAAGTGGTGTTCCTGACCCGCGACGAGACCTACATGCAGGAGGGCATGTTTGACCCGGACACAATGATCGCCCTGCTGCAGGCGCAGACGGATCAGGCTCT
>CAYGYF010000200.1:0-3197 GCA_964354065.1 uncultured Dehalococcoidia bacterium
CCTGGCCGCCCTGGGCACCGACGGCGTCCTCCGCTCCCATCCGGCCAGCCCCTTCGCCCGCCCAGACGACACCGCGGCCTTCCTGTTCCTGCCGGCTCTGCTGACCCTGGGCGGCGGCCTGTTCCTGGAGGACGTAGTGGGGGGCTACGCCTCGATAGGGGCGGCCGTGGCGACCGTCCCGGCCTTTGCCGCCGTCCTCTACGGCGAGTACCTGTCGGTGGACGCCCGCTGGCCCGCCTACAGCGCCGCCCGGCTGGCGGTCAACATCGCTGCCTACCTCACCGCCTTCGCCTTCTTCTCGGTGGTGTACGAATTCGACCTGGGGCTGCTGGCGGCGGCCTTCAGCGTAGGGGTGGTGAGCCTGCTGCTCTCGGTGGAGATGCTGCGAGAGGTGGCGCTGGAGGTCAGGCCGACGCTCGTCTATGCGGCGGCCATCGCCGTGGTCCTGGCCCAGGTGACCTGGGCGCTCCACTTCCTGCCCCTGGAGGGCTTCCTGGCGGCCGCTTTCCTTCTCCTGGCCCTGTACATCGCGACGGGCGTAGCGCAGAACTACCTGCTGCGGCAGCTCGACCTGGCGACGGGGGCGGAGTTCGCGGCCGTGGCCGCGGTGGGGCTGGCGATCGTCGTCGTGGCGCAGGCCTTCTCCTGAGCCTCCGCCAGAGGCGGATCTGCCTTCGGAGGATGTCGAAGGAGCTGGGGTGAAGGCCGTCTTCCTGGGCATCGACCTCACGTCGTCGTCAAAGCGGGCCTCGGCCTACGCCGTCCTGGACGACCAAGCGAGGCTGCACGACGTGGGCCTGGTGGGGGAGAACGTCGAGATAGTGGCGCTGGCCCAGCGCTGGCGACCCCGCTACGTGGCCATCGACGCGCCCTTGTTTTACCCGAAGGGCTGGCACTGCCTGGAATGGCCCTGTCCTCAGGGCATCTGCCCTCCGCCGGAAGGTGCCCTCCGCGCTGCCGAGCGGAAGCTGTACCGGCAGGGAATCAGCCTCTATGCGACGACCAAGAAATCGTTCATCAAGCCCATGATCTACCGCGCCATCGGCCTGAGGACGTGCCTGGAGGCGATGAGCATCAAAGTCATCGAGACATATCCCTACGCCTGCAAGGTGCAGCTTTTCGGCAAGCCGGTGCCCAAGAAGACGACGGCAGCCGGGCGCCAGTGGCTCCGCGAGCGGCTGGAGGGCCTGGTGCCGGGCCTGGGGGAGCGGCCCGGGCGCCTGAGCCACGATGAGCTGGACGCCGTCGTGGCGGCGTACACGGCGTATCTGCACGGGCGGGGCCTGGCGGAGGAGGTGGGGGATGCCGAGGAGGGGGTGATCGTCGTGCCGCGGGGGCAGTCGCTCAGCTAGGGAAGCTGCTTGACGCAGACGATGGAACAGTCGCGACCGTGTATCCGCTCTGCCTCGGCGACGGCCTCCTCCACCGTCCGGGTGGGGATGAACCCCACGTGGCGGGGCACCGCCGGGTCCAATGCGCCAGCCACGAAGACCCGTCCTGCGTGTCGCAGCCGCTTCAGCGGGTGGGTGGCCAGAATGGCGTGGACGGGGTGATAGGCGTAGCCCTGCTGGTATCGCTCGATGTAGTCGGCCCTGGTGGCGAACTCGTCGGTAAACCGGGCGCTGATTTCGTAAGGGTCGACGGTTTGGGTCAAGACCCGCTCCCAGACTTCCGGGTGAGCGGGGTGATGCTCCTCGTCCCACTGCTCGGGACAGGGGGTAGCAAGGACCACGGAGCAGCCCGGCTTGCCCAGGGCCTCGATGTAGCCGCCCATGTAGCCCAGCGCGGTGGAGACGAGGGTAAGAAGCGGCGTCATGCGAGCGAAGGTGGCGTAGGGGCTCCAGTTCGGCACGCCGTAGATGACCACGTCGGCGGGCTCGGCGGCCGTACGGCGCGGCGGGTTAACTGAGGTCAGGACCTCCAGAGCTGCCGCCCGGGTCTGCGCTACGCTACCGGCCCACACGTGGGCAACGGCCGCCGGGTTGGCCAATATCGTCTCGACCTTGAAGATGCGGCGGCGGCCCAGACGCGACTCCACATGCCGGCCCATCTCGTCCAGAACCCGATGCATCCGATTGTCCAGTACTGACATCGACATGCCGTCCGGGGTGTGGGTCCAGCGGATGGATCGCCAGGTGGACAGCCCCACGCAGAGCGACTTCCAACCGCCGTTGAAGCCCAGGTGACAGGCGGCGTTGACGTAGACCGTGAGGTCGGCCTCGGCCACCAGGCGATGCAACTCGACGTCGTAGCCACCCGGCGTCATGCCGAGGTACGTCAGGCTGTCAGGGTCTTCGGCGTCGTGGCAGGACAGGCGGGCCCCAAAGCGCTGAACGAGGTCCTGCCCCAGGATGGCGGCCAGCTCTTGCGGCCTCCACTTGCGGTGGAGGGCGTTGGCACAGACGAGGTTAACGTTCTCCTCTGGGACGCCCGCGTCTGCCAGCTCCTTCAGGATGGCCTCGATGGCCAATCGGCGGATGGGCCCGAACGAGGGCGCCGTCGGGTCGTCAAAGGCGATGAGCACTTGCGCCCCTGGTCGCACCAACTCCCGAATGCGCGGCAGGCCGAGCGGCTCCGCCAGGGCGGCGCCCACAGCGGCAGCCTGGTCGGCCACCGCTGGCAGGCGGCCGCCGGTGCCCCCGCCTACCACCACCCGGGTGCGGTCGGGCAGGCCGACGCTCAGAGTCGTGTCGCCATACGGGAGCGATTCGTCCACCGTGAGAGTCCCTCTTCCCCCTGTCAGCCAGCATTGTATCGGCCATCTCCTGGCGGATGCAAGCCACAGCTTGGCGGGGCAGCCAGGCATGTGTTATATTGGGCGCGGTCGGGGCGTAGCGCAGTCTGGTAGCGCACCTGAATGGGGTTCAGGAGGTCGCTGGTTCAAATCCAGTCGCCCCGACCATTTCCCCCCCGAGTTACATCGGCCAGCGCAACTAACGGCTTGTACTCAGTTCGCGGGAGCACTACACGAATTCCGTGTTGGTCGAACTGGATATCTTCGAATACCTCGTCGATGAATTCCTTCCGGCGCTCTGGTGCCACACCAGGGTGCGACCACAGCGCCCCGATGTCCTGAAGAAGGCTGGCGGCGCGGCGGGCATCCGTCAGAATCGCTGGACTCTTCGTCGGGGCGACCGCCGCTATCTGCCGGTCGATCTCCTCTCGCTGGCGGCGATACTGGGCCTCGCCGATGTCGC
>CAYGYF010000201.1:0-3186 GCA_964354065.1 uncultured Dehalococcoidia bacterium
GCAAGGACAACCTGCCCTCCTGGAACACCATCAGCGTCAGCGGCTACCACATGCGCGAGGCCGGCTGCACCGCCATCCAGGAGGTGGCCTTCACCCTGGCCAACGCCATCGCCTACATCCAGGCCGCCCTCGACATCGGCCTGGCCGTCGACGACTTCGCCCCCCGCGTCTCCTTCTTCTTCGCCTCCTACACCAACCTCCTGGAGGAGGTGGCCAAGTTCCGCGCCGCTCGCCGTCTCTGGGCCACCATCATGCGCGACCGCTTCGCCGCCCAGGACCGCCGCTCCCTGATGCTGCGCTTCCACACCCAGACCGGCGGCGCCACCCTCACCGCCCAGCAGCCCGAGAACAACATCGTGCGCACCGCCATCCAGGCCCTGGCGGCCGTCCTGGGCGGCACCCAGTCTCTCCACACCAACTCCATGGACGAGGCCCTCTGCCTGCCCAGTGAGAAGGCCGTGCAGATCGCCCTCCGCACTCAGCAGGTCATCGCCTACGAGAGCGGCGCCGCCGACGTGGTCGATCCCCTGGGCGGCTCCTACTACCTCGAATCCCTTACCGACCACATCGAGGCGGAGGCCCGCCGCTACCTCGACCGCATCGATGACCTGGGCGGGTCGCTATCGGCCATCGAGCAGGGCTTCCAGCAGCGGGAGATCCAGGAGAACTCCTACCGCCTTCAGAAGGAAGTGGAGGCCGGCCGCCGCACCGTCGTCGGCGTCAACAAGTTCCAGACCGAGGAGCC
Source organism: uncultured Dehalococcoidia bacterium (assembly GCA_964354065.1). GTDB lineage: Bacteria > Chloroflexota > Dehalococcoidia > SM23-28-2 > SM23-28-2 > JAUYDU01. Next base: position 746 of record CAYGYF010000201.1, read on the forward strand.
GCCTCTGGAGGGCATGTTCCGCCTCGACCCGGCGGTGGCCCAGCGCCAGTTCGACCGCCTGAGCCAGGTGCGCGCCAGCCGCGACGACGCCAGGGTGCGCCAGCTCCTCGCCCGCCTGGAGGAGGAGGCTCGCAGCGATGCCAACCTCATGCCCCTCTTCATCGAGTGCGTGGAGAGCTACGTGACCCTGGGCGAGATCTGCGATGTCCTCCGCCGCGTCTTCGGCGAGCAGCGCGAGTTCATGGTATTCTGAAGGCCGGGCTTCAGCCCGACATGGATGACTATGATCCAGAAGATCCACCACGTGGCCATCGCCGTCCGCAGCCTGGAGGACGCTCTGCGCTTCTATCGCGACATGCTCGGCCTCCCTGTCCACAAGCAGGCGATCCAGGCGGACCAGGGGGTGAAAGCCGCCGTGCTGGCCATCGGCCAGAGCGAGATCGAGCTCCTGGAGCCCCTGAGCCCGGACACACCGGTGGGGCGCTTCCTAGAGCGGCGGGGCGAGGGCATTCATCACATCTGCTTGCAGACCGACGACATCGACAAAGACCTGGCCGACCTTAAGGCCAAGGGCGTTGAGTTTATCGATCAGGAGCCGCGGCAGGGTCTGGTGGGGCGCATCTGCTTCCTTCACCCTCGCTCCACAAAGGGCGTGCTGGTGGAGCTGGCCCAGCCGCCGGAGTGAGGTCCTGGAGGCAAGCGGGTAGGAACGATCTGTCGGACAAGGTGGCTATGACGAAGGAAAGGATCAAAGTCCTCATCGCCAAGCCCGGCCTCGACGGTCACGACCGCGGCGCCAAGGTCGTGGCCCGTGCTCTGCGCGACGCCGGCCTCGAGGTCGTCTACACCGGCATCCGTCAGACGCCCGAGATGATCGCCGAGTCCGCCCTCCAGGAGGACGTCGACCTAGTAGGGCTGTCCATCCTCTCCGGCGCCCACCTCGATCTCTTCCCCCGCGTGACTGAGGAGATGAAGAAGCGCGGCCTCGACGACGTCATCCTTCTGGCCGGCGGCATCATCCCTCAGGAGGACATCCCCACCCTCCAAGAGTTGGGCTTCCGGGCTATCTTCGGCCCGGGCGTCCCCACCGCCGACATCGTCGCCTGGGTGCGCGCCAACGTCCACCCCCGCACCGGCTAGAGCCTGTCAACGGATGGGAATCGGATAAACGGATGGACTCTATCCGCTTATCCGTTTTTGTATCCGTTGACAGATTCTTTGACATCGCAGCGCCCCGATATGCTATGATCACTCTGGGTCGGCGGCGAGCCATCGCCCATTTGGTCTCCCCGAGGCCTTGCGCTGCCACCCGTCGGAAAGGGGCTGAACCTCTCGCATGTACATAAGCGGGCCGTTCCAGGCGGCCCTGGACTTCCCTCGTCAGGAATCCCTTCCCTTCGTCTCCGACAACCTCACCCTCCTTGTCGTTCTGTTGATCATCAGCATACTCGCCTACTCGCTGGTGAACAGCATCGAGATCGCGGTAGTGGCGGCCAGTCGCATCCGCGTTCGCCATCTTGTCGAGCAGGGGAACAAAAGGGCTATGGCCCTGGAGCGGCTCCGCAGCGATCAGGATCGCTTCTTCGCTGCCATCGTCCTCCTCCAGAACCTGTCTGTGGTTCTGGCATCGTCCATCGGCGGCATCCTGGCCGTGGAGGCCGCCGGCGGCTACGGCCTGCTGATCGCGACGGTCGGCGTGACAATCGTCCTCGCCCTCTTGGGCGAGCTCGCCCCTAAGGTGCTGGCGGCTAGAGCGGCAGAGCACTATGCCCTCCTGGTAGCGCGCCCGGTCGAGGCCCTCATGCTCCTTATGCGCCCCATCGTCGCCGTGCTGCTTGTTGTCCCCAACGCGTTCTCCCGTCTCTTGTTTGGTCAGACTCTCGCGGTCTCGCCCACGGTCACCGAGGGCGAACTGCGCATGCTCATTGATATCGGCGGCAGCGAGGGCGCTCTCCGCGAGGAGGAGGCCGAGCTCCTGGAGCGGGTCTTTCGTTTCCGCGACCGGCGCGTCAACGAGGTGATGGTCCCTCGCACCGAGGTCGTTTGGCTGGAGAAGAAGCTCACCATCGGCGATTTCTATCGGGTCTTCGCCGAGCATCCCCATTCCCGCTTCCCCGTCTACGACGATGGCATCGACAACGTCACCGGCGTCGTCGGGATCAAGGATGTCCTGCGGGCCGTCTCCCGCGATGAAGTGGAAGACGCCAGCCCCATCGAGTCCTGCCTGCGGCCCGCCCTCTTCATCCCGGAGACCAAGGCCATCGGCCCCCTATTCTGGGAGATGCAGCGCGAAGGTCACCAGATGGCCATTGTGGTGGACGAGTACGGCGGCACCGCCGGCATCGTCACCACCGAGCTCCTGCTCGAGGAGATCGTCGGCGAGCTGGGCGACGAGCTGCGCCCCGGCGAGCGGGAGTTCGAGGCGGTGGATGAGCGCACCG
>CAYGYF010000202.1:0-3177 GCA_964354065.1 uncultured Dehalococcoidia bacterium
CGGGCGTTCCAGTAGCGGTCCGCGATGGGGCAGAAGCGCTGGTCCTCTTGCGCCAGGCTGGAGAGCGTAGCGTCGATGGCCTGCTTCTCGGAGCAGATGAGCCCGATCTGCACGTCCCCCTCAGAGAGGGCGAAGACCTGCGGGCGCAACATCGCGGTGTCGGTGATGCCCAGCAGTTGGAACTGCTTCTGGTCAGGTAAGCTGCGCGCAATGATGAAAAACCAGGGTCCATCCGGGGAGCCATGAATGTGTGTTGCCTGGATCCGTCGGTAGATGCGCTGCTTATCCTCGGGGAGCTGGTCAAAGTCAAGCTCCGTTGTCGGTGCGAGCGCTTCGATGACGTATTCCAGGGGGTACTTGTAGACCCTTGACCACAAGTCGAAGAGCAAAACAGAGACCTCGGTGTCGGTGAGGAACTGCGGGCGAATGTTGCGCTGCAGGAGGTACTCGGTCACCGAGTGGTAGTTGGCGAAGTCGCCGTTGTGGACGAGCGCCTCGTTGAGGCCGACGAAGGGATGCGCACCGCCGGGATGCCATACTCGGCCCTTCGTTGGGTAGCGCTGGTGGGCGACCCACGCGTGGGCGCGGAGGTCGTCGAGTTGATAGTACTGGACGATCTGCTCGGCGTAGCCCACGATCTTGAACACGAGCAGGTTACGCCCGTGCGAGAGCACGAACGCCTTTTTCTCGCCGAGTGAGGAGTAGAAGGTTTCGTTCAGACGTATGGAGTTGCGAAAGACGAACTCGTCCTCGATGTCGCGCGGAGGAAGATCGCCGAGGCCGTTCTTCTCGGCGAAGGCTTGCAGGGCATCGGGCTTGACGCGTACCAGGTAACGGTGAACGTCAGGAGGCTGAACCTCGAGGCCCGGCACGTCCCGGTAGTTGGCCACAGTCGGCACGCGCACGGAGAGAGCGACGTCGAAGACGGGCTGGATGTATTCCCGCTCCAGGTCTGCGTGAGCCGATGGGTCGAGGAGAGCGATCTGCACCAGGTAGTGGGAGTCGAGGGTCTCCTGTGATACACCAATGTCCTGCGGCACGAGGCCGACAGCGGCGACCCCGCCACCCTTGCCGTTGCCCCGGTTGTGCATCTGCAAGGAGGGTGCGTGAATGTGACGGCCGCGCACGGGGATGGAGCACGCGAATCCGGTGACGCCGCATCCGCCCTCCTCTGCGGAGCGCGGCGCGATAACCGGCGGGCGTCCGTGGAACATCTCCGCACGGGATCGAACGATTCGGTCAGCCGCATCAGTCACGGGCCGCCTCGCCTTCCTTCGCATCGTCCAGGTGGTAAAGACAGTCCGTGCGACCCCGCAGCTCGGCAATGCTCCTCATGCCGAACTGCCTGAGAGCGCCCACGATTTGCTCGCGCCAGGCTGCGAACAGGTTTATTAGCCTTTGCGTTCCCCAGTCGATGTCCACCTGCAGCATGAGCTCTCGGTCGGTGGTTGCGATGCCCCGCGCGCATCCGCGGCCGCTCTCACAGCTACCACAGCGGATGCAGCCTAGCGCGACGAGTTCCGCGGTGCCTATCACTGCGCCGTCCGCGCCGAGCGCGATGGACTTCAGCACGTCGTGGGCTGTCCGTATCCCTCCGCTCGCAATGAGGACGACCTCGTCGCGGATGCCTTCCGCAACCAGGAACTTGTGTACTCTCGGAATGGCGTACTCGATCGGCATTGCGATGTTCTTCTTGGCGATGTCGGGTGCAGCCCCCGTGCCACCGTAGCTGCCATCGAGGTGGATGATGTGCGCCCCGGCGTGGTAGCTCCCGACCGCGACCATGTCTACGTCGGTCGGCGTGGAAACCTTGACGGATACGAGCGCCCTCGGGTTAGTCATCTTGATCCAGTCGACGTGCTTCTTATGGTCCTCGACCGAGTACACGCTGTGAAACGGGAAGGGCGAGAAGAGGGCGTTGCCCACGACTGCCTGACGCATGCGGGCCACGTCCTGGGTGTTCTTGTCGCCCAAGAGGTGGCCGCCGAGGCCGGGCTTTGCACCCTGGGCGTACTTGAATTCGACGACGCGCACACGCTGAATGGTTTCTTCACGCACGCCGAAAAGCCCAGTGGCAACCTGGGTGATTACATGGTCGTCGTAGGGCTCGAGACGCTCCGGGTATCCACCCTCACCGGTGCAGGTAAAGGTATTCCAGGCCGCCGCTGCCCGTGCTCTAGCGAGCATTACGTGGATGCTCACGGACCCGAATGACATGCCCCCGCCGTAGATGGGCAGGTCGATATGCACACGCGGTCGGCCGTCGTTGCGCCGGTTCAACTCCAGCCCCGTGTCGATCTCGCCCGCGTCCAGCGCCACCGAGGGCTGCTCCGGGAAGCGAAACCGCAGCTTGTCGAACCCTCCGCCCGACGCCCCCTGCTGGAATTCAAGGCCGCCCATCGGCGCATGACCAGTCTCGGCCTGATGCCAAGTCGAGAGGATCAAGTCAGATGTCCAGCGCGGGTCACCGATCGCGTCGGCCGTCGGATTCCGCGCCAGGGAAAGCGCATGATTCGGGCAGTGCTCGATGCAGTAGTGGTCGGTTTGGGCGCAACTGGGCCCGATGCAGAGGTGGTCACGCGGGCGCAGTGTCAGGCTGTACCCCTGCGGCTTTTGGTGAACGCCGTTTGGGCAGAGCTCCACGCACAGCCCGCAAGAGCGACAGTCAGCGCTCCGGCGGACCTTGTATCTGCCGATCGGGTTACGATAGCGGTCGGGCGCAGAGTGTACCTCACGCGCCACGGGGCGCTGCGGCGTTCTGGGCATGCGTCCATTGTTGGCCCTTACGTCTGTGGGCTCAGCTGCCGAGATCACCGAATGCCTCTCGTTCAAGGTCTTCCTGGAACATCGCGCGCCCCACCTCTCCACGGAGGCGCCGGACCTCTCGTATTCCCATCGCACCGAGCACCTCGATCAACTGCGAATGCCAGGCGCCCATGAGGTTCACCATTCGCTGTGCAGCATAGGAGACGTCGATACTCCGAATGTCAGCCGGACATGACCCATTGTGGCCGGCTGAACAAACGCGGCATCCCAACGCGATCATCAAAGGAACCCCGACCGCCACGAGATCAGCTCCGCACACGACCGCCTTGGCCACATGTTCGGCGAGAGCGATGCCCCCGCTGACTATCAGCGTCACCTCATCGCGCACACCTTCTTGAACCAGCCGGCCGT
>CAYGYF010000203.1:0-3128 GCA_964354065.1 uncultured Dehalococcoidia bacterium
GCGAGGTGGGGGAAGCCGTCTATCGCGGCCCCAACATCATGAAGGAATACTACAAGAACCCGGAGGGGACGGCCGCGGCCTTCAGGGGCGGCTGGTTCCACTCCGGCGACCTAGTGCGGCAGGACGAGGAGGGCTTCATCTACGTGGTGGACCGCAGGATGGACATGATCGTCAGCGGCGGGGAGAATATCTATCCGGCGGAGGTCGAGGAGGTACTGTACAAGCACCCCAAGATCCTGGAGGCGGCGGTCATCGGCGTCCACGATGAGCAATGGGGCGAGAACGTCAAGGCCATCGTGGTTATCAAGCCGGGGGAAACACTGACCGAGGAGGAGGTCATCGAGTTCTGCAAGGAGCATCTGGCTAGCTACAAGAAGCCCAGCTCCGTCGATTTCATCGATGCGCTGCCTCGCAACCCGGCCATGAAGGTCCTAAAGACGGTTCTGCGCGAGAAGTACGGTCGGGCGCTGAAGTACTAGCCCCCTGGCCGCCGTCCTCATCCACGAGCGCCAGGGCGCCAACAAGAAGGCGGCGGAGGTAGGCACATTCCGCTATCCACGCCACCGTTCGCCTCGGCGCCATGCTGACGGGCTCGTTACCGACGCCTCAGGCGAGTGGCGGTCCTCTATTACTCTGGGCACTGCGGCCGGAGGTTAGGCCTCACGGGGCGATAGACATGTTGCAGGTGACGGGCTCCGTGATAAGGATGAGGAAGGCATCGTACTGGTTCAGGTTCGTCATGTTGGAGGTCCGGCCCGGAATGTAGCTTTGCCAGGCGCCGTCGGCCAAGCGGTAGGCCACCGCGTACTTGCCCTCGGCGCAGGCGAATGCATTCTCCGGTGTCGTGCCGTCGGTGCCTGTCCAGCCCACGTCCTGCCAGCCCACGGCCCACTGCAACGTCCGGCTCGTCCCCGGCGCCGCTTGGACCGGCATCTGGCAGGTGACGGACTCCGTGATAAGGATGAGGAAGGTGTCATACTGGGCGAGGTCCGTCATGGTGGAGATGTCGCTCCGGCCCGGGATGTAGCTCTGCCAGGCGCCGTTCGCTAGGCGGTAGGCCGCCGCGTACTTGCCCTCGGCGCAGGCGAAGGCCTCTTCCGGCGTGCTGGCGGCCCCCGTCCACACGGCGTTGTGCCAGCCGGGGGCCCACTGGAGGGTGCGGGTGACGCCCGGTGTGGTCGTAGGCGTCGGGCTCGGTGTCGGCGTGGGAGTAGGGGTCGGGGTAGGCGTTGGGGTGGGAGCAGGAATACACGGTTCACCCTCCGCATCCGAAGAGCCATCTTCGTACTCGTTGTTCTGAGCCGTAATGTCTGCGGCATCTACCGTCAACGTGCCCGTGAGGGAGTCACCGTTGTCGGGAGGACCGAATGTGGCGAGGTGCAGCCGTGAACAGCCCGACGCTTGCGGGGTGAGGCTGAAAGTGGCGAGCAAACCGGTCTCGGTGGTTCCGTGCGCTTCAAAGAACGCACATGCGAAAATGGCGCCCCCTCCGTCAGAGTCGACGATGGCGTCAGGGCAAAAGCCAGTGGGAGATTCAAACAGCCCGCCGGTCGCGCTTACGCCATGGAGGGCGAAGACGGCTGGGTCCCATTGCAGGTGGATGTTGAAAGCCATGTAGGGGTCGAATGCGGTAGCCAGAGCGTACACGGGCACCTGCACCTGACCGCCAACCACCGATGGCGCGCCAACTTGAATGGTCGGCCCCGTGAAAGAACTGGTCAGGGCCCCCACAGACTGACCGACCATCGGCACAGACACAGTCGGGCTGGCCGCTAGCCCGGTTCTGCCCCAGTTCGTTAGCATCATGCTAAAATCCAAAAGATCCACCCTTCCATCGCCAGTGATGTCGGCCGGGTCATTGGTGCGCCCCCAATGGGCCAAGAGAATACTGAAATCGAGAATGTCAACGCGCCCGTCGTGGTTTATGTCCGCTGATCGTACATAGTAACTTACCCCGGGGCGGCCCTTTGCGTAAGCACTCACCCACGTGTTGCACACCCAACAGCCAAATTCGAAGAAAGGGCCTTCGTGGCAGGGGCTTTGCGCGGCGCCTCTGATTTTCAAGTGCCAAGCAGCGTCTCCATTGACCGAGTCGGCCTGCCAGATGATGGCAATGTGGCCCTGAGGGAAGCCGGGGAAGCCGGGCTGGAAGACGACCACGTCACCTGGTCGGGGCTCCCTTACTATCACGTACCCGGCGGCTTGCAGGTAGGGCCCTGCCTCGTATGCCGGGTGGTTGGCGATCTCAGGAATGCCTCGCAGGTTCGCAACGTAGTCGTTGCACCCGCAGGCGTAGGCCGGCTGCGGAGTGGTGCTCCCGGCCAAAGTGAGGGCAGCGCAAGCGATCAGGACGGCTGGCAGCAAGGGGAACGCGAGTCGCGTCATGACAGCCATCTCCTACGGGCTCTCGCCCCGCCGGACCTAGCTGGGGCGGGGGAAAGGCGGATGCTGTAGCTACTGTGACATATATCACCTGCACGTGGGCCTGTCAACTGGTATGTTGGGTCGCAGGTAGAGTGTCCTGGTTACGTCGCAGCAAGAATGTCCTCTCTACAGCAGGTATCCTCCTGGCAAGGAGGTGCCTATGGCTGTCTGTGCTTCCTCGCTCTTTACATTCTCGACCGCATGTTCTAGAATAGGTTCTGCAACCGCCATGCCCACTCGCACCGGCATCGCCCACCTGCCCCTGCACTACGGGGCGGCCCCCCGCTGGCTGTTCGGGCGGATGACCAGGCTGGCCCGCCAGGTCACCCTGGTCCTCGTCGAGGAGTTCGGGCCGCAGGAGGTGCTGGCCCGCCTCTCCGACCCGATGTGGTTCCAGGCCTTCGGCTGCGTCCTCGGCTTCGACTGGCACTCCAGCGGCCTCACCACCACCGTCTGCGGTGCCCTGAAGGAGGGCCTGCGCGGCCTGGAGAGCGACCTCGGCCTGTGCGTGGCTGGCGGCAAGGGCAAGACGTCCCGAAAGACGCCCCAGGAGGTGGACTTCTTCGCCGACCGCTTCGGCTTCGAGCCAGCGGGTCTGGTCTACGCCTCGCGCATGGCGGCCAAGGTGGACTCGGCCGCCCTCCAGGACGGCTATCAGCTCTACCACCACACCTTCGTCTGCAGCGGCGACGGCGCCTGGACGG
>CAYGYF010000204.1:0-3112 GCA_964354065.1 uncultured Dehalococcoidia bacterium
TCATGCTGGCCGATTCGGTGGAGTCGGTGGTGCGCAGCAGCCGCGACCGCTCACCGGAGCGCATCGACGCCCTGGTGGAGGCGGTGATCTCAGAGCGGCTGGCCGAGCGCCAGCTCGAGGATTGCGATATCACCCTGCGCGACCTGAAGGTGATTGGCAAGTCGTTTCGGGCGACCCTGCGGGGGGTGTACCATCCGCGGGTGGAGTATCCTCCTCCCACCGAGCGAGAGAAGGCCGCCCTGGCCGCCCAGTTCCTGGAGCAGGTGCCGGCGTCCCCGGTGGACGGCACAGCGCCCCCTATCGAGATCGAGCGGCCGGCGTAGGGGCGCAGCATGCTGCGCCCAACGGGGGCGCAGCATGCTGCGCCCCTACGCCGCGCTTCGACGGCTGAAGGAGGCTGCTGCGAAACGTCCCCGCTCGCCCTGAGCGCGGAGTGATGTAGCGGAGGCCTTCAGGCCTCCATGGCACGGGGTGGAAGCCTAAAGGCTTCCACTACTACATCGTGCTGCTGGCCTACCGCCGGCCCGCCGTAGGGGCGGGGGCAAGCCCCGCCCCTACGTTAGGGCGGGGCAAGCGCCGCCCCCACGTTAGGGCGGGGGCAAGCGCCGCCCCTACGTTGGGGCGGGGCAAGCGCCGCCCCTACTGCACACACGCGGTGAACAGCACTCCGGTGTACTTCGTCACGTCGCCGATCAGGATCCAGGCGTCGTTGTTCAGGTCCAGGCGGCAATTCGGATCGGCGCTTGGGCAGGTCACCGGGGTGAACAGCTTTCCGGTGTACTTCGTCACGTCGGGAATCAGGATCGTGCCGTTGTTGTCCTGGTCCAGCGGCCACGCCGGGTCGGAGGTGTTGTCCGGACAGCGGTCGTTGAGGTCGGTGCCCAGGTACTGTTCGTCGGCATCGCACCCCACCCCGTTCAGGATGTCCCCGTCGGCGTCCGGGCAGCCGGCCGTCGCCGAGCAGCAGACCTTGTTCGCGTAACCATCGAGCCCGCAGTCGGCGACGTGGGCATTCGTGGTTACAGGCATGGCTCCAGATATCGTCGCCAGACAGGCGTAGTCCACGCCGCAGCTCGTGCCATAGGTGCAGTCCACCGAGCCCCCGGGGTTCACCGAGAGGCATGCCTTTGTGCCGTAGCTGCCATCGGAGGCGACGTGGGCGTTGTCTGTTCCCGACAGAGTGAGGACGGTGTCGTAGACGCCGCTACAGTTGGTGCGCAGATCGGCCACGCCGCCGCAGCACACCACGTAGTCGTAGCTGGAACCGCCGGGCGTCCCCGCGTGGGCGTTGCTGCGGGAGGACATGCGAAAGACCTCCACCTCGCCGGTGTCGCAGGTGGCGGGTTTGGGTTTGAATTTGACGCTACAGGCCATTGGGCTGCCCGCGGGCGAGGCAGAGCCGGGGGTAGAGGCCCACGGTGCGGCCAGGGCCAGGGCCACCAGGCCGCCAACGACGGCCAGCACCAGGGCGCAGGCCAGCACGCTCAGGAGTAGCTGCAGACCTTTAGGTCTGCCCACTCCCCGGCCGGGCAGGGCTTGCGCCAGAGGCGCATCCGCCTCCGGCGGAGAAGCCCTGCAGCTACGAGAATTTGCCCGTCTCATCGCCGGCCTCCCGCGAGGCGGCGCTGCACCAGCACCAATCCGCCGAGCACGAGGAGCGCGCCGAGGACGAGCCAGCCGCCGGGCATCGCTGAGGACAGCAGCGACGCCGACCCGCTGTTGACCGGGGCTCCCCCTTCGAGGGCTGTGACCCGCGCGTCCAGGTCGTCGAGGCGTTGCTGCAGGCCGGCGTTCTCCGCCTCCAGGGTCTGGATGCGGGCCGCCTGCTCCTGGGAGAGCTGGTAGAGGCCCTGGACGGCGGCGAGGGCCACCCCCTCGGCGTCCAGGGTGCCGATGGAGGTGTCGCTATCCCCCAGGCCGAAGGCGGCGTAGAAGTCCTGGGCCACCGGCCCCAGGTGGCGGATGGAGGGGTCCTCCTCCTTGTGGTTCCAGGTGGTGATGGGCATGGCGGCGAGGTTGGCCAGCACCGCCTGCCCGTCCACCGGCGTGAAGTTCTCCTTCTGATCCCGGCTGGAGGCGTTGGTCCAGGTGCCGCCGACGGTCAGGCGGGCGCCTACGCCTAGGACCCCCCCCGCGGTGGTCTCGATCAGGTTGGTGGCGTCGTCGTAGATCTGCACGTACTCGTTGTTGTTCACGTCGAAGACGGCGCCGCCGCCCGCCCAGAGCTCGAGGCCCCTGGTCAAGCCGTTGTCGGTGTACAGGTAGATCCCGCCTTGGGCGCGGGCGTAGAATCGGTTGTTCACGTTGCAGTTTAGCTCTAAGGGCCAGGAGTCGGCCCAGACGAAGCAGCCCTGATTGTTGGCCTTGGCCTGGCGGCCGGCGGCGAAGCTGTAGTCGCCGGCGGCGTCGTTGTCGTAGCCCCCGGGGATGGTGGCGTAGTCGGCGCTGGCGTCGTTGCTCCAGCCCCCGCCGACGGTGGAGTAGGTGGCGCTGGCGGTGTTGCCCAGGCCCCCGCCCACGGTGGCGTAGTCGGCGCTGGCGCTGTTGTTGTCGCCCCCCGCGATGGCGGCCGACGCGCCGGTCGCGTCGTTGCTGTAGCCCCCGCCGACGGTGGCGCGGGAGCCGCTGGCGGTGTTGCTCTCGCCCCCGCCGACGGTGGCGTAGTAGCCGCCGTAGTTGAAGCCGCCCCCGCCGACGGTGGCGTAGTCGTCAGTGGCCGTGTTGTCCCTGCCCCCACCCACCGTGGCGTAGGGGGCGTCCGTGGTGGGAGCAAGGGCGTTGCCCGCCTGGTTGTTTCGGCCTCCGCCCACCGAACCGTATTCGTCCGTCACGCGGTTGCCCTCCCCCGCGACGCTGCTGCCGCCGCCGGCAATGGTGGCATAGGCGGCGCTGGCGGTGTTGCTGTAGCCCCCGCCGAGGGTGGCGTAGGAGTTGCTGGCGCTGTTGGTGGAGCCCCCGCCGACGGTGGCGTAGAAACCGCTGGCGGTGTTGTAGGAGCCCCCGCCGACGGTGGCCTGGTCGCCGCTGGCGGTGTTGGTGTTGCCGCCGCCGACGGTGGAGTAGAGCGCGGTGGCGTCGTTGTCACGGCCCCCGCCGACGGTGGGCCAGCCGG
>CAYGYF010000205.1:0-3105 GCA_964354065.1 uncultured Dehalococcoidia bacterium
GTGCCGGCCAAGTATCGCCAGATCGGCCAGCCGGTGATGGTGCCGGGCGACATGGGGCGCTACTCCTTCATCTGCGTGGGCACGGAGCGGGCGATGGAGGAGACGTGGGGCTCGACCTGTCACGGGGCGGGGCGCATGATGAGCCGCCACGCCGCCATACGCGAGCTGCGAGGGGTGAACATCGCCGCCCGCCTGGCCGACAAGGGGATCCTGGTGCGGGCGCAGAACAAGGCGGCCCTGGCTGAGGAGGCCAGCGAGGCCTACAAGGACGTGGCGGAGGTGGTGGAGGTGCTGCACCAGGCGGGCATCTCGCGCAAGGTGGCCCGCATGCGGCCGATCGGGGTGGTCAAGGGGTGAGCTGATGGCTGCGGGTTGAAACCCGCAGCTTCCGCCCGAGGCAGGGCTGAAGCCCTGCAGCTACGAGACAATATCCTCTGCTTTGTAGCTGCAGACCTTTAGGTCTGCCTGCACAGCTCCCTACAGGTTAGAACTCGCGGTCTGGATGCAAGCTGCGGATTTCAATCCGCAGGGATGTTTCCCTTAGCTTGAGCCTGCCACCACGTGCGGGGGGAAAGGCACCCGCACGCCCTCCTGAACGAAGGCCTGGATCAGCCGCTTGCGCAGCTCGCCCATGACATCCCACTGGCGGATGGGCTCGGTGTCGCCCAGGACCTTGATGGCGACGCCGGTATCCCCGAAGGCGTCGACTCGCAGGGCCTCGGGCGCCTTGAGGATGAGCGGCCCGAACTCGGGGTCGGCGGCCAGCTCGTGGCCGACGCGGTTGATGAGGGCGAATACCTTGTCCAGGTCCTCGCCGTAGGCCACGCTGACGTTCAGGTTCACCCGCGACCACTCCTGGGTGAGGTTGCTGGCCACCGCGATCGCTCCGTTGGGAACGTAGTGGCGGACGCCGTCCAGGTCGCGGAGGACGGTGCGTCGCAGCCCCACCTCCTCCACCAGCCCCGAGATGCCGGCCACCGTCACCACGTCTCCCTTGCTGTACTGGTTATCGGCGAGGATGAACAGGCCGTTGATGGTGTCCTTGACCAGGCTCTGAGCGCCGAAGCCGATGGCGATGCCGGCGATGCCGACACTGGCCAGTATTGGCGTTATGTTCACTCCCACCTCGGGCAGGATGGTGAACAGCGCCCAGACCACCAGGACGAAGCGGCCCGATCCCCGCAGCACAGCAACGAGGGTGTGGGTGCGCTGGTCGATCTCCTCCTGGGGCTTGCCGCGCATCTGGCGGGCGACGGCTGGGCGGATGGCGTGAGGCACCAGCCATCGGAGGAGGAGGTCGGCGGCGGCGGCCAGCAGCAGGACGAGCAGGATGCGCAGGCCGTGGGTGAGGAGCCAGTCGGTAACGCGATCCCAGTCGATGTCGGGCATGGGTCGTTCCTCCTTCTAGTGTGTCAGTGGGCCGAAGGTCTGTGTGAGGCCTAGGTCTGCATTGTGTGGTCTGTAGGGGCGGTCGGCCGACCACCCCTACACTGTCGTTCCATATCCATCGTCAGCCGATGTGCTCCAGGGGGGCGAAGGAGAGGAGGAGGCGCTTGAGGCCGGCCTCGCCCTTGAAGGCCACCACCACTAGCTGATCGCCGCTCTTCTCCTCCTGGCAGCTCACGACGATGCCCTCGCCGAACTTTGTGTGGCGGACGCGGTCGCCGGCAGCGAAAGAGGCGTTGGGGTGACGGGGCCTGTCAGAGGCGGGTTGGGTCGCGGCCGCGGCGAACCGCTGGCGAGCTGGGAGCCCCTTGGTGGCGGGCGCCCCCGCCTTAGGTGGGGTCACCAGGTGGGAGGGGATGTCGGCGAGGAAGCGAGAGGGTGGGTTGTGGCCGCCGAAGCTGCGGCGGAAGGCGCGCACCAGGTAGAGGCGCTGCTGGGCGCGAGTCATGCCGACGTAGCAGAGGCGGCGCTCCTCCTCCATCTGGGCGGGGTCGTCGTAGGAGCGCATGTGGGGCAGCAGGCCCTCCTCCATGCCCACGATGAACACTGCCGGGAACTCCAGGCCCTTGGCGGCGTGGAGGGTGATGAGGGTGACGGCGTCGGCCTTCTCATCGTACTCGTCGATGTCGGTGATGAGGGCAACGTCCTCCAGGAAGCGGGCGAGGGCCTCGGCGGTGGCCAGCTCGTCGTACTGGCTGGCCACGGTTCTCAGCTCCTGGACGTTGTCCCAGCGTTCCTCGCCGTCGGGCCCGCCTTCGGCTGACTCCAGGAGATAGCGGCGGTAGTCGGTCCTGGCGAGGACGGCGTCCAGGAGCTGGGAGAGGTCTTGGCTGGGGGCGGCGTCGATGAGTTCGTTCAGGAGATCCAGGAAGCGGAGGAGGGCGGCGGCGATGCGCTTCTGGAAGGGATGGGATGGTTCAATGCCGCTCGTCCTGAGCTTGTCGAAGGATGGTTCGACAGGCTCACCATGAGCGGATTCGACATCCGCCGGAGGCGGACCCGCCTCAGGCAGGGGCTCACCATGAGCGGCGGAGCTCTGAGGCGATTCCTGCTCGGCCAGGAGCTGGAGGGCGGCGTAGGGGGGGATGGCCAGTTCCTTCGACCAGCGGTTTAGCTCCTGGAGGGTGCGCTGGCCGATCCCGCGAGGCGGGACGTTGATCACCCGCGACAGGCAGACGGTATCGAAAGGGTTGTGGACCAGGCGCAGGTAGGCCAGCAGGTCTTTGATCTCCCGTCGCTCGTAGAAGCGGGTGCCCCCCACCAGGCGATAGGGGATGCCGCGGTGGACGAAGGCTTCCTCGAAGGGGCGGGACTGGGCGTTGGTGCGGTACATGATGGCGAAGGCCTGGGGCGAGTAGGAATCGCGCTTGGTGAGGGCCTCCACCTCGTCGGCCACGAAGGCGGCTTCGTCTTCCTCGTTGTAAGCCTCGTGCACGACCAGGGGCTTGCCGCGCTCGTTCTCCGTCCAGAGATTCTTTTCCTTGCGCTGACGGTTGACGCTGATGACGTTGTGGGCCGAGTCAAGGATGGTCTGGGTGGAGCGATAGTTTTGCTCCAGGTAGACGACTCTGGCGGTGGGGAAGTCGCGCTCGAAGTTAAGGATATTGCGCAGGTCGGCGGCGCGCCAGGTGTAGATGGACTGGTCGGGGTCGCCGACGA
>CAYGYF010000206.1:0-3104 GCA_964354065.1 uncultured Dehalococcoidia bacterium
CGTTGGAGGGGATGGGGTAGTCGATCTCGTCCGGGTTGCAGTTGGTGTCGACCATGGCCACGATGGGTACGTCCATGCGGATGGCCTCGGTCACAGCGATCCGCTCTTTGGAGGGGTCGACTACAAACAGCGCACTCGGCAGCCGGGTCAGTTCCTTGATGCCGATGAGGTGGCGGTTGAGGCGGGTTATCTCTTCCTCCACCCTGAGGGCCTCTTTCTTGGTCAGGCGCTCGAACTCGCCGCGCTCGCGGGCATCCTCCAGCCGGACGAGGTGGTCGATGCGGGCCTGGATGGTGGCGAAGTTGGTGAGGGTGCCTCCCAGCCAGCGGCTGCTGACATAGGGCATGGAGCAGCGCTTGGCCTCCGTCTCGATGGTCTCCTGGGCCTGCTTCTTGGTGCCGACGAAGAGAATGGTGTCTCCCTGGGCCACCAGGTCGCGCACGAAGTCGCAGGCGTCGTCGAGGAGCTGCACCGTCTGCTGGAGGTCGATGATGTGGATGCCGTTGCGCTCGGTGAAGATGAAGACCCGCATCTTGGGGTTCCAGCGACGGGTCTGGTGGCCGAAGTGAACTCCGGCCTCCAGGAGCGATTTCATGGAGACAGCGGTGGTCAAGAGCTTTGGGCCTCCTTGGCGGATGTTCTTTTCGGGCAGGTGTTCGGCCAAGAGTATAGCATAGGGCTAGGGGGCGGGCAACGGCGGGTATCTGTCAGCGGATGGGAAGAACGGATAAGCGGATTTCTTGCCGTAAGCGCCCCGCTCCTGTAACATTTTTACTTAGAACACACCGCGCTCAGGAGGTTTGCTTTGCCCATCTACGAGTACCGCTGCGGTCAGTGCCAGCATCAGTACGAGAAAAAGGAGGGGTTCGACGCCCCGGCGGAGCAGGCATGCCCGGAGTGTGGCGGGCAGGCGCGACGGCTTCTGTATGCCCCAGGGATAGTCTTCAAGGGGCCGGGCTTCTACAGCACCGATAACCGCAAGGACCACGGGGGGGAGTGGGCCGAGAAGGAGGCGAAGGAAGAGAAGCCGTCGCTGGAGGGGACCACGGAGGTCTCTGGCAAGACGTAGGCGGCGGTGCGAGCGGTCATCCAGCGGGTCAGTCATGCCTCGGTTACGGTGGGCGAGGAGTGGCTGGCCCAGATAGAGCGGGGGCTGGTGGTGCTCCTGGGGGTGGCTGCGGGGGACACCGCCGAGGAAGCTCGCAAGCTAGCGAAGAAGACGGCCGAGCTGCGCATCTTCTCGGATGCGGCCGGCCGTTTCAATTTGTCCCTGCTGGACGTGGGCGGCCAGGCCCTGGTGGTCAGCCAGTTCACCCTTCTGGCTGCCACCCGCAAGGGGAGGCGGCCCAGCTTCACCGAGGCGGCGGCGCCGGAGGAGGCGGAGCCCCTGGTGGAGGCCTTCGCTGCTGCTCTGCGAGAGATGGGCGTAGAGGTGCAGAGCGGACGCTTCGGCGCGCACATGCTGGTGGAGATCCACAACGAGGGGCCGGTGACGATCATCCTCGACAGCAAGGAGCTAGATCGTCCCCGCAGAGGCTAGAAGCTATTTCAAGATTGCTACGGCACCGCCCCGTGAACGGGGCGGCATCGATGCCGCCGCCTGATGGTCACTAAGGAAATCAAGGCTCAGGCCCGGCATAGCGCCATGTAGCGGAAGTTTTTAGGCTTCCACCCCATGTCATGGAGGCCTGAAGGCCTCCGCTACATCACTACTTCAGGGTGTGGTGTGGCCCCCCAAAGCATGAATTGGCGAGACGCTACACCCGTTTGCCCCCTCTGCTGCTGCCGCCTACAATGAGGGTGGTGGCGGCACGAAAACGATCCCTCCGGCGCATCCTCTCCCGCGGCCAGATCCGGCGGCGCGTCCGCGAGCTGGCGGCCCAGGTCCGCGCCGATTACGGCGGGGAACGTCCTGTCCTCGTGGGCACCCTCAAGGGGGCCTTTGTCTTCCTGGCCGACCTGGTGCGCCAGGTTGGCGTGCCGCTGGAGGTGGACTTTATAATGGTATCGAGCTACGGCATGGAGAAGACCAGCAAGGGACAGGTCACCGTCCTCAAGGACGTGACTACCGACATCGCCGGCCGCCACGTCGTCCTGGTGGACGACATCATCGACAGCGGCCTCACCCTCCAGTTCCTGCGCGACCATTTAGTGAGCCGCGGCCCGGCCAGCCTGCGCGTCTGTGCTCTCCTGGCCCGCGAGAGGGTGCTAGCCGAAGGCGTCGTCATCGACTACTTGGGCTTTCCTGTGCCTGAGGGCTTCGTGGTAGGCTACGGCATCGACTACGCCGAGCAGTATCGCCACCTTCCCGACGTCTACGTCCTGGAAGGGGAGCGCTAGGGTGGCCCTTCGTCTGAGCTCAGGGCAGGCTCTGGAAGAGCTCATCGCCGTCGCCCGCGGGGATGCTCCTGGCGACCTGTTGCTGGCCAACGGTCGCATCGTCAACGTCTTCACGTCGGAGGTCGAGGAGGGCGACGTCGTCGTGTGCGGCGGCCGGATCGCCGGCGTCTCCGCCGGAGGCGGATTCGCCTCGGGCTCAGGCCGGGGCTACCGGGCGCGCGAGGTGGTGGATCTGAAGGGCGCCTACCTGCTGCCCGGCTTCATCAACGGCCACACCCACATCGAGAGCTCGCTGCTCAGCATCGGCCAGTACGCGCGGGCGGTGGTGGCCAGAGGTACTACCGCTGTCGTCACCGACCTGCACGAGCTGGCCAACGTGGCCGGTCTGTGGGCCCTGCGGCGATTCATGCGAGATGCCTCTCGCTTGCCCCTGGATGTCTACCTGATGGTGCCGTCGTGCGTGCCCGCGACCGCGCTGGAGACGGCCGGGGCCTCGCTGGAGCCCAAGGACATCGCCCGCGCCCTGCGCTGGCCGAACACGCTGGGCCTGGGCGAGCTGATGAACTTCCCCGGCGTCGTGGCCGGCGACCCTCACTGCCTGGGCAAGGTCGCCGCCGCGAAGGGTAGGCTCATCGACGGCCACGCGCCGGGCCTGATGGGCCAGGGCCTGAACGCCTACCTGGCAGCGGGCCCTCGCTCCGATCACGAATCGACCCGCCTGGAGGAGGGACGCGACAAGCTGCGGCGGGGCATGCACCTGATGA
>CAYGYF010000207.1:0-3093 GCA_964354065.1 uncultured Dehalococcoidia bacterium
CCTTGAGGCCCAGCTCAACCTTGTCCTTCAACTGGTCGTGCAGGTTCTCAAGCTCGTCGAACCTGCCTTCCAGGAGCTTGTGCTGGATATCTTCCACGGGTGTGGCTACGCCTTTCTGGGTAACGGTGCCGAATCTTACAGGAAGGACGGTGAATCCCTCGTCCATCACCCGCTCGATGACCTTCTGATGGGCCATCATGTTTGCCCGAGTAACGTCATATCTCATGTCTGGCGAGTCGCTGGCCACGACTGCCAGGTCCCTGAAGACCACCGTGTGCACCTCGTCACCGCGGCCGCCGACCGCCTGTACACCATTGAAGCTACGCTCGCGGCTGCACTTGATGACGCAATAGAGATACTTTGTCTCCTGGTTGTCCTCTTCCTGCCGCGGAAACCGAACCATCTGGATTGCTGCACCGCACTACCTAGGTCACCTGGGTGGCCGACCGGCCTATGGTAACTAGAAGAGCGTGGCTGACATCTTCGGGGGCTAAGGAATACCGTCGTTCTGCGGCGGCTCCGTCGCCCGCTTGGTTCTGTCCCCGGCAGTAGGCGGTCAGGAGAGCGAACGCTTCACGCACCCTCGTGAAGCGCTCGCCTCCCTGCCCGTCATCAGGATGGGCGTCGGGGTGGGTCTTTGCCGCCAGACGCCGGTAGGCTTCCTTGACATCGGCCTCCGAGACTTCGGTGCCGAGGCCGAGCAGTCGCCTCGCCTCCTCGATCTTCTCAGCGCTGGGTCTTACCAGCTCCACCGTGCTAAAGCTGTAGGCCGGCAGCGGCCCAATGACGCGGAAGTTTATCCGGTCATCGAATAGCCGGTCCAGCTCCCCTACCTGCTTGTCGAACTCTTCCTCCCGCGCCCTCGCGATCAAGAAGGCCACGTTCATCACCATCTCATCGGCAACCAGGGCGTTTGGCTGCACGTCCACGGCCGTCGCCTTGAGGGATTCCACCATGCGTTGCTGATATTCATCCCGCCGCCGATCCAGGAATTCTTTCACGATCCTGCCGGCCCGAATCTGCTGCTCCAGGACCTCCGCTGGAGGCCTGTTCGCTAGCGCCTGCTTCATTGTAGCGATTTCCTCTTCGCGTCCGATCTCTTCCAGAACGCGCTTCAAATCCCAGGTGGCTGCCACCTCCATCTCCACCGTGCCGTCTAGCCGCGTCAAAGCTTCGGCAAACCGCCGGTGTCCCTGCTCGATAAGGCGTTGCACAAAGCTGTCACCAGCGACCAGGGTACCAAACTTCACCGGCAAGATGGGGTAGTCTTTCATGACGCGCTCAACGACCTCTTGATGGGCCATCAGGCAGCGGACCAGATCCTCCCTCGAAAGAGAGGCGAAGTCTTCTCCCAGATAATTGCTCACCACACAACCGAGGCCCCGGTACACTACGGTGTATACTTCCTCCGGCCTGGGAGGGAAGCCAGATAAGCCAAAGGTCTGCGACTTGCTGGTCGGGATGATGCCGTAGACGTACTTCCTTGCCATCGCGATCCCCTGTGGTTACCCCCTTGGGCCTCTCCTCACTCCTTTGTCGCCAGCGATCCGGCGAGGCCTCTCTCCTCCAGCTGCCTGTTCCTGCTCCACCTCTCCGCCCATTTCTCCAGCCCGCGCCCCGAGGGTGTGCTTTGCCTCCTGCCCCTAGCCCTGGCCCATTCCCGGGCCTTCAGGTGCTGGGCGATGCGACTTACCATCGCGGCGTTGACGACTACCGGTTTCGAACGGCCCTCGTCTTCCAATCTGTGCGCTCGCCACTGAATCCCTTCATCCGTTGGCTGAGTCCTGGCCACACCCTGCAAACGTATTCGTTGCGGAGATACCACTGGGGCTACCCCCTTGCCCTGTCAAGACGCTCTAGTAGTTGACGGGCATCCGGTTCCATTCTTCCTCTTTATAGTCGTAGTTCTTCTGTGGGGGCTTCTTATTCCTAGGCGGCCTTTCCGAGCCCTTGCTTTGGGTTGCCTTTTGCTGCTTCTCAGCCATTTCGCTGCTGATCTCAGCCAGGCGTCGCTGTATTCGGGTGTTTCGTTTCTCTAGCGAGGCAGCTTCTTGGTTAAGCCTCTCACTTTCCATTTGCAGGAGGTACAGATCGAGGTAGTAGCGATCGCTACGCGGCGGCACGGAGTGCATAGCTCTGCTCACGCCGGTGTTGATGTCCTGTACGCCTTTGAGATGGCGCACGCCCCTTGCGTTGCTCACAGCCATGGCGCATTCGCCTTCCGGAGCGTCACCAAGTCTGGCGAGGTTGCCACGAGGCCGCCGTACACCCTGTTTGCGGGCAGCGATCTCTTCCTTGTTACCCATGCCCTGTGCTCCCTTCCTGCCCGGCACCTTCGGCTTCCTTGCCGGCCACGCTGGGCGGCTGGCCCTGCCTGCGGCAGGCAGGCCTACCTGGCGTTGTTTCTCGCCGAAATCACGATGCTCTTCTTGGCTAGAACCTTTACCTCCACCAATTGGCCGGGCTGGAGGCCCGTCTGGCGCCGGATATTGTCAGGGATGGCCACCTTGCCGTCCCTTTCCACTCGGGCGAAGACTTTCATCAGGGTCACTTACGACACCCCCTTTTCAGCCACGGCTTGGCCGTCGAGCTGCCGACCAGCTAGCAGTGCTGGTCGATCAGCTTGCCTACTAGCTCTCTCACCTTGGCGCTGTGCGCCTTGCTCCCAACTCTGCTCGTCTGCGAGGCCAGGATATCCAGGCACAACTTGCGGAAGACCTCGTTGTGGGCGTCCACGGAGCTATGCAGCACCTGAAGGGTCTTGGCGACCATGATCGGCCCGCGGATGGTAGGGGCGTATTCACAAACGCCGGACTCCCTGAGGGCCCGCACGACCCGAACAATCTTCTGGGCATCGCGGCGGGCCAGGCCGGACTTGGCCGCCGTTATGGCCACCTCGGTCTCTTCGTCGAAGTGATCCAGGTCCAAGGTGACCATCCGATCCCGCAGGGCGTCCTGGCTTCGGTAGACCCCGGCGTACTCCTCGGGGTTGCTGGTAAAGATAGCCGTAAACTCGGGGTCTACCTTGAGGTAGTTGTCGCCGTCCCCACGAGCGGCGGGCAGGTCCAGCATCTTCTCCTGGAGGACAGAGAG
>CAYGYF010000208.1:0-3090 GCA_964354065.1 uncultured Dehalococcoidia bacterium
GAGCAGTAGCCGGGCGAGTCGATCGCCAGCTCCACCGAGTACTGGCCACACTGGGTGCCGGTCTCGGCCGCACCGCCCACCTGGGGGCAGCCGTCGTTCACTGTACCGTCGCCGTCGTCGTCCACGTTGTTGGCGCACAAGGTCTCGACCGCGCCGACGGCCGGACAGCCGTCGTTCACCTTACCGTCGCCGTCGTCGTCCATGGGGCCGTCGATGGCGGCCCCCACCGGGTTGGTGAGGACCCCCTCGTCGTCGACGACGATGTCGACGGGTAGAGGAGCGCCGTTCAGCCACAGCTTGACTACCTGCGCCCCAGCGACATTGATGTCGATGGGGATCCGGTATATCACCTGGGCGCCGTTATAGCTCTGCTCGCCTACGCCCGTCAGGGTGGCCCCGGCGTTCCACGGCGAGGTGGCGATCACGCCACTCGGGCTGGCGTCGCTAATGTCTTCACTGTTGTCGTGGCCGAAGTTCAGGTTCTGGTTCTCACACTCGCCATACGAGCAGGTGGCCACCGGGCTGTTGCTGCCGACGACGTCGTCCAGGTAGCCAAACATCAGCAGGCCGCGGTTTGCGGCCGCCTTGGGAGTGGCGAGGTTGAGGTTGTCCGGCCACCAGTTGAACTGGAAGTTGTAGCCCGTCGCCTCCTCGTTCAGCGGGATGGCGTCGGCATAGACGTTGACGTAGAAGTTGGCGGCGTCGTTCGCCTTCTCGATGCACCTCTCGATGGTCCCCAGAGAGCCCGGCCCCGAAGCCGACGGCATGACGGCCCCAGTCGCGTCCATGTCTATGCCGACGTGGGCGATGGGGTCGTTCTCGGTGGCGCCGACGCCCCCGAAGCCGCCGCGCAAGAGCAGCAGCCAGGCGCCCAGGGCCAGGAGCGTCAGCAGCACTCCGCTTACCGTGGCCCGCCAGATTGTCTTCTTCATCGGGATTGCCTCCCTCAAGTACAGGCGCAGCATGCTGCGCCCCTAACGCTGGCCGGAACTCCTATCGTAGGCCAGGCTCGTAGCCCCGGCTTGCAGGCGGGGAGCTTTAGCTGCCCGCTCGCCTCTGAATATAGACGCATCACCTGCCCAACCCGCTACACTCGGTAAGCGCGGCTGGTTCACAATAGACAAAACGCCGCAGCGCCCCATTTGGTTACCGCTCCTGCTTCACAGACATGGGCGGGTAGCTTTGGCTGCCCGCACCGCCCAAAATCTCGGACGGAACATAGCACAAAAGGGGAGGGATTGCAACCTATCCCTCCCCCAATATTCTCCCTTTCGTCCTGGCGCTGTCCCTAGTGTTTCCTCCCTCTCACATCAGCCCTGGTTACCGGGCGACACCCGTAGGGGACGCCTCTCGCGGGTGCCATTCCCTGCTGTGAGGCCGCCTGCGGGCCTTCCTAGTGGCAGCCCGGCCACCCCGGCCCCCACGGCCACCACGGCCACCACGGCCAGGCGTTCTGAGTGGCGCTTTTCCAATCGTTGTCCCTATAGCTGTCCTCCGGCGCAGTCACTCTGCCGGTCACCACGTAGTCCACCGGCGGCGAGGGGTCAGTGCAGTGCCCGTACGTTACCCTGAACACCACCAGCCCCTGTTTGCCGGGATTCAGGCTCAGGCTGGCGGAAGTGAGGGGCACCCAGGTCGGAACCGGGCAGGTAAGATTCCGAGTCTCAAATTCTAGGGAGACCACGGCCGGCCCGTCGCGCACCGCACCGAAGTTCTTTACGTACACCACGTGGATCTGGTTGCTGGTGTGGCCTGGCCGCGGGTTGGGGAAGCCAAGCCAGCTTACCTGCACCTTCGTTACGCCATAGTCGATAGCCCCCGGTATGGGTGTGGCTGTGGCCGTGGCCGTAGCCGTGGCTGTGGCTGTAGGCGAGGCCGTAGCGGGCGGCGAGGCCGTGGCCGTGGCTGTCTTCGAGGCCGTAGCGGGCGGCGTGGCGGTGGCCGTGGCTGTGGCTGTAGGCGAGGCCGTAGCGGGCGGCGTGGCCGTGGCCGTCGGCGTGGCCGTGGCCTCGACCACGTTGACCCTCACCTCCCTGGGCGCCCAGTTGTCCCCGCACAGATACCACGTCAGGCGATGCGCCGGGTCGCAGCCGTGGTTCGCTATGTCGGGGTCGGAGACGTGCGGCGTTGAAGCGCCGATATCGATGAAGTCCCGGAAGGCAAACGACTTGTCAGGCCCCGTCTGCGAGCACCTGATCGTCCACACCTCGTCCACCGTCACCTCCACGCTCATCGCCACCCCGCTCACCAGCGGCGGCACGCTCTTGGGAACAGCCGTGCAGCCAGCAGGCGGCCAGACGAAGCCGTCGTTGCGGACATCCACCGGGCCCCAGGGACCGTTGTTGTGGATGATCTTTCGCATGGTGACGTCCACGTCCTGGTTCATAGGGATCTGCGTGGGCGGGTTGACAGGGTTCCAGCTCACGATCTTGACGTCGGCCTGGGTGAGCGAGGCGACCGTCAACTGCGTGCTTGCCGTGTTGTTGAGGTCGGGGTCAGTCACACCGGGGCTGGTCACCTCGATGGTGTTGTCGAATGTGAAGACGTGCGTGCTCGGCTTGCTGCAATGAATGGTGAAGGGCTCGTTGTGCGTGATTTTCACGCCCGTCGGCAGGTTGGTGAACAACTGGACGTGGCTCGGGGGAGAGACCCAGCAGTCGGGCGGCGCCGTGGCCACAGTCTCCGACCGGGCGTTCACAGGGCCGTAGGGCCCGTTGTTGCGGATCTTCAGTGTGACCGTGACCTGGACGTCCTCGCTCATCGTGATGGAGGAGGGCGCGTTGATGGACACGCTGACGATCTTCAGGTCAGCCTGAGGCCCCCCAGGTGTGGGCGAGGGCGTCGGGCTGGGCGCGGGTGACGGCGTCGGGCTGGGCGTGGGCGAAGGTGTTGGGCTGGGTGTAGGCGACGGCGTTGGGCTGGGTGTGGGTGATGGCGTCGGGCTGGGTGTAGGCGACGGCGTCGGGCTGGGTGTAGGCGACGGCGTCGGGCTGGGTGTGGGTGATGGCGTTGGGCTGGGTGTGGGTGATGGCGTTGGGCTGGGTGTAGGCGACGGCGTCGGGCTGGGTGTAGGCGACGGCGTCGGGCTGG
>CAYGYF010000209.1:0-3085 GCA_964354065.1 uncultured Dehalococcoidia bacterium
CGCGGCGGGCTTGGCGACAGGTGGGGCAGCGCTTGGGCTCGTTGGTGTAGCCCTTCTCGGCGTGGTACGCCTGATCGTCGGCGCTGAAGGTGAAGGACTGGCCGCAATCCTGGCAGGTGAGAGTCCTGTCCTGGTAGATCATCGGATGACCTCCTTTCGCTCGAAAGTTGGCGACGGTTTGGTCACCGGACACCAGGACGCTGAAGGGCGATCCCGCGGAAAACTAACCAATCACCACTGGGAGAAAGCGTATCACGAGCACGAGAAACATGCAAGGCAGGCGGGAGTTGCGGAAGTCCATCTCCGGTCTCCTCGGCTCAGAGGCCCAACTGGTGGGCGATGATGGAGAAGCTGAGGTCGACCACCTGGATGCCGTCCAGGGGCAAGGCCAAAGCGCGTTCCTGCCCGCTAGACCTAGCTCCCCGGCGGGCGCAGGCTGGCGAAGACGTCTTCGCCGGTCACGTAGCGCCAGCAGTAGCGGTCGATGATCATCTGTTTCACGGTCTCGAGGGCAGCCAGGGGGGCCTCGGCGATGGTGTTGGCGACGCCCATAGCTTCGTCGAGGAGGCAGTCGGCGGGCACCACCTGGCTCACCAGACCGATGCGATAGGCCTCCTGGGCATCGATGCGGCGGCCGGTCAGGCAGAGGTCGCGGGCGAGGCCACCGCCAATGACCTCCGCCAGCGGGCCATAGAGAGTGGGCGCCCCGAACTTGATCTCCGGGTGAGCGAAGACGGCGTCCTGAGCGCAAATGCGGATGTCGCAGAGCACCGCCAGGTCGAGGCCGCCGCCCATGACGGGGCCGTTGATGGCAGCCACGAGGGGCTTGGGGAAGTTCATCAGGCGCAGATGAAAGCGGTCCGTAGACTCGCTCAGAGCCTGCACGTGCTCCGGCGTCTGGATGAAGAACTCGTTGCGGTCGAAGCCGGCGCAGAAGGAGGAGCCGGCGCCGGCGAGAACCACGACGCTGACCGAGTCGTCGTCTGCCAGCTCCCCCAGGCAGTGATCGATCTCGTTGCGCAGGGCGATGGAGAGAGCGTTGCGCTTGTCGGGCCGATTGAGGGTGACCAGCGCTATATTATCCTTCTTCTCGCAAAGCAGGAATTCGTAGGCCATGGCAACCTCCCCGGCGCTGTAGCTGAGCCCTCGAGGGCGCCTGCGAGAGGCGCCCCTACTTGCTAGCGGGCCTTGATCGGCGGCCCCAGATATGCCTGGGCCATCTGAGCCAGGACCTCCTCGGCCTCCTCGATGAAGGCGCGCACCACGTCCTCGGCCTTCTCCAGCCTGTGGATGAGCCCCGATATCTGGCCCGCCGGCATGAAGCCGACGTCGGTGTCGCCGCGGCCGATGGCTGCGTCTATCTTGTAGCCGTCAACCATCATCTGAGCGGGGAAGGGCTTGACGTCGGCCTCGCGCCCCAGCCAGTCTTCGGCGTACTTGTTGCGGACGACGCGGCAGGGCTTGCCAGTGAAAGCCTTGGTGACGACGGTGTCTTCCTCGCTGATCTCCACAATCTTGTTCTTGTAGTTGAGGTGGCCCAAAGCCTCGTAGGTGGCGACAAAGCGGGTGCCGACCCAGATGCCGCAAGCGCCCAGGGCCAGGGCAGCCACCAGGCCGCGGCCATCGGCGATGCCGCCGGCAGCCACCACCGGCACGGGCTTGATGGCGTCCACCACCTGGGGCACCAGAGCCAAGGTGGCCACTCGACCGGTGTGGCCGCCGCCCTCGGTGCCCTGGGCGACGATAATGTCAGCGCCGCCCTCGGCACAGCGGCGGGCGTTCTTGACGTTGCCCACCACCGCCATCACCTTCATGCCGTTGCGGTGCATATCCGGGACGTAGCGAGCGGGGTTGCCAAGGCCGGAGGCGAAGACAGGCACTCCTTCCTCGTAGATGGCCTCCATCTGCAACTCGAGGCTGGGCATCCCCTCGGCCATGAGCAGGTCCACGGCGAAGGGCTTGTCGGTCATGTCCTTAACCTTGCGGATCTCCTCGCGGAGCTGGGGGGCGCTCCAGAGGGCGGCGCCCAGCACCCCCAGCCCGCCAGCGTTGGACACGGCCGCCACCAGCTCGGCGATGGCTACGCCCCCCATGCCAGCCTGGACGATGGGATACTCGATCCCCAAGGCTTCGGTCAATGCTGTGCGAAACACTTCGCATTCCCCCTTCATCTCTTGCCGCCACGGGCCCTTCGGCTCCGCTCAGGGCAGGAAATTCGCGCGGCGAGTGCGAGCAATCTTGGCCGGATAGCAGGGCCACGACGTGGAAAGCATACTGGAGCTGGTAGCGGCGAGCAAGCTGGACCTTTCGGAATCCGTGACTGCCCGGCTGCCCCTGGCCAAGGTGAACAAGCCTGGGGCCTCGCGGGCAGCGGGGTCACCTCCCTCGAGCGAGCCTGCGGCCCCACCTGCCTGCTCGCCGCTGCCGCCCTGCCTTCCTAGCTGCCGAGGCCCAGCGAAGGGCGGCCTTTCACGTTGCGCACGCGTCGCTCATTACTAATGTATCCCCTCAAATTGGCGTACCGGTCCGAAGTACTCCCAGTAGCCCCTCCCGTTCTCGTCGACTTTGGCCTCCATGTAACGGCTGCTCTGGTAGGCGACGTGGTCGGTGGGCGAGAAGGAGAAGTTGACGCCGTCCAGCGCCAGATCGCTGTGCCAGTTCTTGATGGACTCCACCGCCTCCATCAAGCCCTCACGGGTCAGGTTATCGCAGCTCCGGTTGAGTATTTCCACCGCCAGCTCGGCCAGGATCTGGGCGTACAGGGTGAAGTTGGTGGGGGGAGGCCCACCGTAGTTGTGCTGGATCTCAGTGAACTGGGCGACCGCCGGGTCGTCGCGCTGGACCGCTACCTTGTTGGCGTTGGTCGCGACCGCACCCTTCATAAGCTCAGGAGATACGAACTGGAACATCATGTCATCCGAACCGATGTAGGGCATAACGAACTGGGGGTGCCAGCCCAGACGCTCCGCGGACTGGATGCCCTGCGCGATGAAGCCAAGATTGCCATTGATGACGAGGACTTCGGCGTTGGACTTCTTCAGGTTGGCGATCTCGGAGGCGATGGAGACGGCCGTGTATTCGTAGG
>CAYGYF010000210.1:0-3054 GCA_964354065.1 uncultured Dehalococcoidia bacterium
TTATGCATGCCATTATGGCTGCTTCCGCAGCCGCTGTGCTGCAATCATACATGCCAGCGTTGCTCACTTCCATCCCGGTGAGTTGACACACCAGTGACTGGTATTCATACGTGGCTTGTAGCGTGCCCTGGCTGGCCTCAGCTTGATATGGAGTGTAAGCAGTATAAAACTCGCTTCGCCCGATAACGTGTTCAACCGTGCTAGGCATGAAGTGACGGTAGCTGCCGGCACCTAGAAAACAAGCATAGTTATCCAGACTGGCATTGCGACTTGCCAATTGATTGAGCTCTTTTTTCAGTTCCACCTCAGAGAGAGGGCGCGGTAGCTTGAACTGGGCGTGACGTACCTTTTCAGGTATATCTTGAAATAACTCCTCGACCGAACCGACACCGATTTCCCGCAACATAGTTCTGCGGTCAGCGTCGGTATTAGGTAAATAGGGTGATGGCATTGTACTCGTTACCTGCTTTTCTATTCTGACTCTTCTTCAGATAACTCGGCCACGAATCTATCATACTTTTCACTACCCATTAGGGCATCCAGCTCTGAACGCTTGCTCAATTCTAGCCTGACCAGCCAGCCGGTTCCGTAGGGGTCCTTATTCACCAGCCCGGGCTCATCAATGACGGTCTGGTTGATTTCCAGTACCTGCCCGCTGACTGGTGCGAAGATATCCGAGACCGCTTTCACCGATTCCACCTCGCCCATCTTTCTGCCCTGTTCTACCTGAGTTCCCGGGGCTGGCAAGTCTACAAACACTACGTCTCCCAGCTGCGATTGAGCATAATCTGTAAGCCCCGCCTTCCCCTTATTCTTGGACTCGGGACAAATCCACTCATGCTCCTGTGTGTACTTATATTCCTTTGGGGTCATCTTGTGTTCCTCTCTTGTAGAATTGTCTGCTAACTACCTGAGCAGTCACTGGTTTGCCGCGAATCATTATCCCTATGTCAGTGCCAATGGTGGCTAGCTCAATTGGAACGTAGCCGAACCCAATGCTAACATCCAGGGTCGGTGAATAGCCACCGCTGGTGACTTTCCCTACCTCTTGACCACCTTTGACAATTTTGTAGCCTGGACGAGCTATGCCCTGCCCTGTCACTCGAAAACCGACGTGCTTGCGCTTTACACCTTGACGCCTAATCTCAAGCAGAGCACTTTTGCCGATGAAGTCGCCGTTGTCCAACTCCACCAACCACCCCAACCCAGCCTCAAAGGGATTGGTGGTCTTGTCCATGTCCTGCCCATACAACAACATGCCGGCTTCCAATCGCAAGGTGTCACGTGCCCCCAGGCCACAAGGTTTCACTCCCTGCTTCATAAACGATTCCCATAGGTACAAGGCATTTCCCACTTCGGTGATTATCTCAAATCCATCCTCTCCCGTATATCCTGTTCTGGCGGCAAATACCTCCACATCCTCTATCCTGGTTTGGGTGTGACCAAAGCGAGGTAAATGGCAGACGCCCTTCAGATTCTGCAGTTGCCAAACGGTCGGGCCCTGGACAGCCAGCATAACCGTATTAGCAGACCTGTCTTCAATGACGATACCAGCGTCCGAGTCTGCCCAACGTTCTAGCCAGCCAAGCTTTTGCTCCATATTACCTGCATTACAAACTATCAAGAAGCGGTCAGTCTCCACCCGATATGCCAGTAAATCATCTAAGATACCTCCATCCTCCAAACACAATAGACACGGTTGCGAAGAACCTATCTCTAGCCTGCGAGCCCGTTTGGTCAACAGCCTGTCAAGAAGGGCTCCCGCCTTCCTTCCGGTTATCCAGATTCTACCCATGTCGGAGACATCGAAAATACCTGCTCCAGAGCGAACAGCCCTGTGCTCTTCCAGAATAGAAGTGTACCAGATAGGTAGCTCCCAACCGGCAAAATCCGTCATCCTGGCTCTCAGTTCATGATGTACCTTGTTAAGAGCCGTCTTCTTTAACAGTCTCATCATTTCTCTTCCTGCACACAAGCCTCTTAAGGCATTTACATTCTTCCCCAAAAACAAAGGGAAGACCTATTCAGAATAGGTCTTCCCTGTCTCTTTACCTGAGAGATCATCCGCTGCCTGTTTGCGGACTTACCCCTTCGGTGCCCTCATATCGAAGCCTCTCCAGGGATTCTCCTTGCGGTAGTCTTTTTGCCTGAAAGTTTCGAGAGCTTATCTCTTTCCTCTTCGGCTCCCTATACAGGGTATCTCCTACCGTAACCTACCGGCCTTACCCAGTGTTATCAGAGAAAACTATAGCATGTCTTCTCCATAGTCGCAAATCCGCTAGGTTTTGTCCCTCGTTCAGTGTTGATTAGGGCACGGGACTGCACAAACTGCCCGATTGTTACTCTTCTTCTCTCAGCTTTGACAGGTAGATTGCGCTCGTCTCTTCTATCCTGCCGTATTTCATTACCTGGTCGATGAGCTTCTTGTCCCACGCACCTTCCTCGATAATTCTGGCGAGCGCGCTGCCGTGTCAAGCTGCGAAACCTCCTGCCACTTCCCTGCTCGCATTATTGTGCCGTCCAGGTTTCCACGGTCTGGTTCGCCCTTACTGGGGAACTTGACCTTTTCATCAAACTTCATCCTGACTTTGTGCCTGCTCCCTCTTATCGCCGTCACTCCTTGCTTTCGGGCGTAGTCAATAAGAGCCTCCCTCACCTCCGCCACCTCCTCATCGATTTCGCCAGTTTTTTCCTTCAGTCTTTTTCGATTGTGAGCACTGCCTAAGCCGGAGCCCTGGACGCACTAAAGACAAACAGACTGAAAAATCTTGTGCCACTAGCTCCAGTCAGGCAGTGACTTGGCTCCAACGAGGGAATCATCAACTACTCTGGAGAAATCAGCTCAATCTCAAATAGCCTAGGCCACAGTTTTCCGGTCACAAACAAACGATCAGTGTCAGCGTCATACGCAATGCCGTTAAGAACATCGACCGGCTCACTGCGGTCTTCTGCAGTTAGGAGTCCTTCCAGATCTACCCACCCAATCACTCGACCCGTCTCAGGTGCAATCCTTGCGATTCGGTCTGTTTGCCAGACATTGGCATAGATTTCCCC
>CAYGYF010000211.1:0-3049 GCA_964354065.1 uncultured Dehalococcoidia bacterium
ACTGCATCCTCTTCATCGACGAGATGCACATGCTCGTCGGCGCCGGCGCCGCCGAAGGGGCCGTCGATGCCGCTAACATCCTCAAGCCCTCCCTCGCCCGCGGCGAGTTGCAGTGCATCGGCGCCACCACTCTCGACGACTACCGCAAGCACATCGAGAAGGACGCCGCCCTCGAACGCCGCTTCCAGCCCATCGTGGTCGAAGAGCCCACCGTCGAGGAGACGATAGAGATCCTCCGCGGCATCAAGGAGCGCTACGAGGAGCACCACGGCCTCACCATCAGCGATGAGGCCGTTCAAGTCGCTGCCGAGCTAGCGGCTCGCTACGTGCCCGACCGCTTCCTCCCCGACAAAGCCATCGATCTGGTGGACGAGGCCGCCTCCCGCGTTCGCATCAAGCGCTCCTACGCTCCCCCCTCTCTCCAGGAGGCCGTTCGCGGGCTCGAGAGCCTGCGCAAGGAGAAGGACGCTGCCATCGGCTCCCAGCAGTACGAATACGCCGCCGAGCTGCGCGACCGCGAGGTTCAGCTTCAGGACAAGATCGAAGGCATGGCTCAGGGCTGGGAGTCCGAGCGGGCCGAGGTCAAGCCAGTGGTCACCGACGAGGACATCTGTGAAGTGGTCAGCATGTGGACCGGCATCCCCGTCACCCGTATCGCCTCCGAGGAGTCACAGCGCCTGCTTCAGACGGAGGACGTCCTCCGTGAGCGGGTGGTGGGCCAGGACGAGGCCATTCACATCGTCGCCAAGGCCGTGCGCCGCGCCCGCGCCGGCCTCAAAGACCCCAAGCGGCCCATCGGCGTGTTCATGTTCCTCGGCCCAACCGGAGTCGGCAAGACCCACCTGGCGCGCATGCTCGCCGAGTTCATGTTCGGCAGCGAAGACAACATGATCAAGCTCGACATGTCCGAATTCATGGAGCGCCACAACATCTCCCGCCTCATCGGCGCCCCGCCCGGCTACGTCGGCTACGAGGACGCTGGCCAGCTCACCGACACCGTCCGCCGCAAGTCCTACTGCCTCATCCTCCTGGACGAGATCGAGAAGGCCCACCCCGAGGTCTTCAACATGCTCCTCCAGATCTTCGACGACGGTCACCTGACCGACGCCAAGGGCAGACGGGTCGACTTCCGCAACTCCGTCATCATCATGACCAGCAACGTCGGCTCCGACCTCATCCGCAAGGAGACGGCCCTCGGCTTCGCCACCAAGACCGAAGACTCCAAGACCGCCGAGGAGCAGTACCACAAGATGAAGGAGAAGGTAACCACGGCCATGAAGAACGTCTTCCGGCCGGAGTTCCTCAACCGTGTCGATGCCACGGTCGTCTTCCACGCCCTCTCCCGCGCCCACATCCGCCAGATCGTGGAGCTGGAGATGCGCGAGATCGAAAAGCAGCTCACTCTCAAGGGCGTCAGCCTGGAGATGACCGACGCCGCCAAGGACTGGATCGGCGACAAGGGCTTCGACCCTGTCTTCGGCGCTCGCCCCTTGCGACGCGTCATCCAGAACGAGGTCGAGGACCGCCTCTCCGAGGCCCTCCTCCAGGGCCGCTTCCAGTCCGGCGATACCGTCCGCATCGACGTCGAGAACGACGAGATCATCCTTATCACCGTCTCCGAGCCGGCCCTAGCCTAGGCCATTTCTAAGTTCATTCAAAGGAGGAGGTTAACGACTAGCCTCCTCCTTCTGCTATAATTCGCCAGGCACCGTCTGAAGGCGAAGTGGTAGCCTTTTGGTCACGATCTCCCGTCGTCCGCGAGCGGGCGGACGGCGAGAAAGAGCGGGCCTGAACCCATGGTAGATAGCCGCAAAGGCCCTCGCACCATCTTCATCTGCCAGGAGTGCGGCCAGGAGAGCCCCCGCTGGCTGGGTCGCTGCCCCGACTGTCTCACCTGGAACAGCTTCGTCGAACGGGTCGCGGGTCGGCGCGCAGGGGCCACGGCGGCGACGGCGGTGCCAGTCGAGATGTCTGAGCTGGCCGCTGAGGAGTTGCCTCGCCTGGCCGTCGACCTGCCCGAGTTCAACCGCGTCCTCGGCGGCGGCATCGTTCCCGGCTCCCTCGTCCTCGTCGGCGGCGACCCTGGCATCGGCAAGTCCACCCTCCTGTTGCAGGTCGCCACTCTGGCCGCGGCGAAGGACGACCGTCGCGTCCTCTACATCTCTGGGGAGGAGTCGCCCCACCAGCTCAAGATGCGCGCTACCCGCCTGGGCACCGCTGGCCAGGGCATCTTCCTTCTCGGCGAGACCAACCTGGACGGCGCCCTCCAGGGCGCCGAGGCCCTCCAGCCGTCCCTGGTCGTGGTCGATTCCATCCAGACCGTCTACACGGGCTCAGCCCCTTCGCCCCCAGGCAGCATCGCCCAGCTTCGCGAGTGCACCATGCGCCTCATGCAGTGGGCCAAGTCCTCCGGCGTGCCCACCTGCATCGTCGGCCACGTCACCAAGGAGGGGGACATCGCCGGGCCGCGCCTCCTCGAGCACATTGTCGACGTGGTCCTCTACCTGGAGGGCGAGCGCTTCAGCAGCTACCGCTTGCTCCGGGGCGTGAAGAACCGCTTCGGCTCCACCAACGAGGTCGGCGTCTTCGAGATGACCGGCGAGGGCCTGGTGGGCGTCGAGAACCCGTCCGAGGTCTTCCTGGCCGAGCGCGCCGAGGAGGCCGTCGGCTCCGTGGTTGTCCCCACCCTGGAGGGCAGCCGGCCCCTTCTCGTGGAGGTGCAGGCCCTCACCAGCCCCACCACGCTGGCCATGCCCCGGCGCACCGCCAACGGCCTCGACTTCAACCGCCTGGTGCTCATCACCGCGGTTCTCACCAAGCGCGCCGGCCTGGCCCTCGCCAGCCAGGACATCATCGCCAACGTGGTCGGCGGCCTGCGCGTGCATGAGCCCGCGGCCGACCTTGCCCTGGCCCTGGCCATCGCCTCCAGCTATCGCGACGCCGCCCTGCCCCGCGACCTGGTGGCCGTTGGCGAGGTCGGCCTGTCGGGCGAGTTGCGCTCGGTGAGCCAGATGGAGCGCCGCCTGGCCGAGGCCGAGCGCCTGGGCTT
>CAYGYF010000212.1:0-3029 GCA_964354065.1 uncultured Dehalococcoidia bacterium
ACAAAACGTCTACCATCTGACCTTCCGCGAACTCACGATTCTCCGTCTGGTGGCGGTCGGCAAGTCAGACGGCGAGGTTTCGATTGCCCTGCACATCAGCCCCCTCACCGCTCACAAGCATGTCGGGAACATCCTCAAGAAGATGGAGGCCGCCTCTCGTACGGAGGCGAGCACGCGGGCTCTGAGGGAAGGACTGGTGGAGTAGCTGGGACGACAGCATCACCCGTCGCCCGATGCCCCTCAAGACTGGGCCTACGCAAAAATCGGTATAGACTGCTGGCGCTCGCCCGCCTAGAATATCCTGGGTGATTCTCCCTTACTCCATAGTGTAGCGATTGCTGTGTCAGGATTCGGTCTCGATCCCGGCCGCCAGCCTTTCGACTCGCCCAAGCACGACAGCTCTGGAGGTGCGGACTCGCTGGTGAAGCAACGCTATCGCGTGGCCGTGGTGGACGCTCAAGGCTGCGAGCACTGCGGCCAGGCCATCCTGGCCGGCGCCTGGTGTCCGTCGCTGGCAGAGCTAGACCCCGGCGGGAGCGAGGAGTTCCGCATCGTCATCCTCACGCAGCCAGTGCCCGAGCCGCCGGAAGCCGTGGCGGCGGGCGTGGCCGTTTGTACGCCGAGCGGCCCCGATTTCATCGGGGAGGGGGTGTTGCAGGAGACGGCGGTCGCGTACGAGGTAAGAGGCTCAGAAGAAGACGTAGGGGCGCAGCATGAGCCAGAGGCTGATGCTGCGCCCCTACTCACCCTGTCGGCGCAGGAGATGGCAGCGCTGGCGGGCGGCCAGATCCTGGCGATGCCGCCGCTGGAGATCAGCCCCGCCGACATCTTCCCGCCTGAGGAGACGAGGCCCCGCCTCGAGGTGCTGGCCCAGGCGCTGATCGAGCAGCAGGCGGCCCGACCCTACCTGCGCGCCCTGGCGGCCGCCCTGGCCGCACCTGCCGCCACAACCGTAGGGGCGCAGCATGCTGCGCCCCTACGGGAGCTATTGCTGCGGCTGGACACCGTCTTGCAGGAGGCACGGGGGCAGGCGGCCTGCTTTTCGGAGCTATTGGCCAGGAGCCCCCAGGTGGCCGAAGCCCTCGAGCGTCTGGCCGCGATGAGTCAGAGCACGACCACAGAGGCCTTTCTGGGGACTGTCTCCTGCCTGTACGCCAGCGCCAGCGACCCTTCGGCAAACTCAGGGCAGGCTCCTTCAGCAGGCTCAGGGCAGGCTCTGGCCGAGGACGTGTACCTGTGCCGGGCGCTAGGCGAGAAGCCAGAGCAGGGCATCGAGGTGGCGCGAATGCGGGCCTTTCTGGCTCAGGCGGTGGTGCCAGAGAGTGCGCCACAGTTGGCCATTGATCGCACCATCGCCTTGGAGCAGATGTCCTTCGCCGCGATCGCGATCGGGGAGCCCCACAGACTGGCCAGCATGCGGGCTACGTGGGACTGGTTCCGCCAGCGCTACCAGGCGGCCTATGGGGAACACCACCAGCGCTACTGGCGGGAGGCGCTCGATGTGCACGCCCAACTGATGGATATCGCCTACAAGGCCTACGCCCTGCGGCGGCTGAACACCCTCGCTGAGCTGGGGCCGCCGGTGGGCGAGAGCGCCCTGGCCGAATACGAAGAGCTTCCCGCTCGCATCGGCGGCTGCCCCCGCGCCATCAAGCAGAGCCAAGAGACGGGCGGGGAGGCCCGCTGTCCGACCTGCGGCATCTCGATGGTGGACGAGCCTCCCTGGCAGCAGGCGCAGGAGGTGAAACACCGCCTGGAAAGGGCCCTGAGTCAGCAGTTGCAGCGGCTATCGTCCAAGGCGGTGCGCCAGATCCTGGCCAGCAGCGGCCAGGCGCGTGTGGAGGAGTTCCTCCAGGTGGTGCAGGCGAGTCAGGTCCAGGCCCTGGCCAGTATCCTGGACGACGAGCTGCTGGGCTTCCTGCGCCGCTTTCTGGTAGAGGGGCGCGTCCAGTCGCTGCTCGCCCCCCTGCTCGCCAAGTTGCAGGACCCGGCCGCTGACATGAGCGAGGAGGAGCTGAAGGAGACGGTGAATGAGATGGGGCGGGTTCTCAACGACGCCTTCGCCGCCAGCCAGCGGGCCCTGCCCGAGGAGCATGCCCTGAGCGAAGCCGAAGGGACGTGGCCGCAACTCAGCCTCGGCCCGGGCCAGTCCGAGGCGGCGTCGTAGGTGATGACGCAAGAGACGTAGGGGCAGGGCTCGCCCCTGCCCCTGAGGGCGCCTGCCAGAGGCGCCCCTACGATGAAGGGCTTCCGCTACCTCGCGCTATGCCGGGCTTGAGCCTTCATTCTCTTAATAACCATAAGCCCGCAGCTACAGGTGGAAGTTGGGGCTATGAACCAATCAGCGAACAACCCTGCCCCTAGTATTCGCCTGGTGGTGGGCCTGGGCAACCCCGGCGACGTCTACGCCCGCCATCGCCACAACGTGGGCTTCTGGTGCATCAAGCGGCTGGCCCGCGACTGGCGGATCGAGCTGAAGGGCAGCCACCGGGCCAGGCTGGGCGAGGGCGAGGTGGAGGGGCAGCCCATCGTCCTGGCGAAGCCCACCACGTTCATGAACCGCAGCGGGGTGGCGGTGGCCGGCCTGTTGCGGCGCTACAAGCTGACGCCGCAGGAGATGCTGGTCGTCTGCGACGACCTGGAGCTGCCGGTGGGGAGGATCCGCTTGCGGCTGCGGGGCAGCCACGGCGGCCACAACGGACTCCGGGACATCGTCTACGCCATCGACAGCGAGGACTTCCCCCGGCTGCGCATTGGCATCGACCGGCCCCGTGAAGCCGACGGACGGCCGATCACCAGCCCCTGGATCGTGGCCGACTACGTGCTGCTGGAGCCGGAGCCCGAGGAGCGAGAGGCGCTGGAGGAGGCGGTGGAGCGAGCGGCGGAGGCGGTGGCGTGCGTGCTGCGGGAGGGGCTGGCGGTGGCCATGAACCGGTATAACCGCTAGGGGCGTTGCCCGCCTGAGCGCCCGCCTGCTAGAATAGGTATCGCCGAGGGGCTGGTCGATAGGGCCAGCCCCTAAAGGCGTT
>CAYGYF010000213.1:0-2995 GCA_964354065.1 uncultured Dehalococcoidia bacterium
GACCAGTTGTAGCTCAGCGTATCCCCATCGCGGTCTGAAGCAATACACATGATCTGGGACTTTCCCTTGGGAACAACCCTCTCCGGCGCTTCCAGACCCGCTATGGCGGGCCGATGGTTGGCTAGCATTGTGTACGATAGGACTGCAATTACGACCACTGCCGCCACAATTCCCGCGATCACCAAATGTCTTCTCTTGTTCATCGATTTCTCTCCTGGACCCTTCTTTGTTCAAGCTCCAGTCATGGGCATCGCATATATTACCACTTTTGTAAAGGGGGGTGGAAGGTGCAGTCTGAATGACTTTCTCGGCACCTTCTGCACGATTGCCCACTGTGTATAGGTCGCCATCGGGAAGACTGTGGCTCAGCTAGAATCGTTGCTTGTCTCCCAATTCTACCCAAATTCACATGGTGAGCAATCCACCACTTCGAATACTACGTTCTTCTTGACCCAGTTAGCTGCGCCATCAAATACCTTCGCCGTGACTGTAACGTAACCGGATGTATCCGGGGCAACCCAGGTGATCATGGGGCCCTCTCCAGAAATGTCGCCACCGTTGCATGACCATTCGTAAACCAGTTCGTCATCCGTGCCTGAAGCGACACACTCGATATAGTATTCTTTCGTTTTCCCCACCTTGTACCCGGTACTGGTTGTCTTCAGGTATTTGGGCTCCTTAGCAGTCACAATCAGGTTCTGAATGGTTGGCGGAGGACCGTTTGAGGCGATGAGCGTCAGAAATGCTGTATCTTTGCCGCCATGATCATCACCAACCACAACTGTGATGTCGTACATACCGACTTCTTCGGGAGCAGTCCAGATTGCAACCGCGCCTGTGCCGGAAATATCACCTCCAGTCGTTATCCACTCGTAACTCAGCGCATCGCCATCGGGATCTGAAGCAGTACACGTCATCTGGAGGCCACCCGAAGGAGCGATCCATTCTACCTCAGCTTCCAGGCTGGCGATGATTGGTAGGCGGTTGGCTACCGTCGTGCAGGATGAGGCCAAGAGCAGCACTGCGGCCGCCACAATTGCCAGGCCGATTCTTATCAGGTTATCTTTCACGGAACCGATTTTGGCCAACCCTTCACCCGGGCTATCCTACATATTACCATTCTTACGAGGACGATGGAAAGTATTGTTTGAACGACTTTTCACCAATATTCTCTGTGAAGTGCCCATGGCGTGCAGCTCCCAAGTTGAAATACTCTCGTTTTGGCGGGAATCGCCATTTGTCTCCTAACACCCAAACATGCAATAAGAGCAAGGCACCACGCCTAGAGTTATGTTCTCACTGGCCATACTATCACTGATGTCAGACGCTATTACCGTGACCGTAACTTCAACGGATGCATTTGGAGCAGTCCAGGTAACGAAGGAACCCTCTCCAGAGATCACGCCGCCTGTACATGACCATTCGTAAAACAGTTCCGTGCCTGTGTCTGCAACGATGCACTCAATGGCATAGATCTGTTCTTTCCCCACGTAATATCCTCCAGAGTATGCTTTGAGGTAGCAATGTTCCGCCGTGATAAGCAAGGCTTCGATAATCGGCGGTTGCCCCGTCAGTACGCTCACAGTCAGAAAACCCGTAGCTGAGCTGCCATAGCCATCCGTAACCACAACTGTGATGCTGTATATACCAGCTTCCTGGGGGGCAGTCCAGCCTGCAACCGCACCTGTGCCCGAAATATCACCTGCGGTGGCTGTCCAGCCATAGCTTAGTTCGTCCCCATCAGAGTCTGAAGCGGTGCACGTCACCTGAAGAGTACCCGAAGGAGTAGTCCATTTTGCATCGGCTGTCAAGCTGGCAATGGTTGGCGCGTTATTGGTTTTCGCCGTAATGGCTACATAATCCATGACTTCGCCACCGCGACCGTCGGTCACCACGACTGCAACACTGTAGGAACCTTCAGATGCAGGGGCGGTCCAGGTAGCCGTATCTCCGTCGCCACTTATCTCGCCTGCGCTAGCCGACCAGTCATAGCTCAGCTCATCGCCATCAGGGTCTGAGGCGATACAAACCACCTGGAGATTGCCCAAGGGAGCAATCCGTTCCACCTCAGGTTCCAGGCTGGTGATAATCGGCTGATTGTTGGTTGATGTCGTGCAAGATGAGGCCAAGAATAGCACTGTTGCCACCGCGATTACCATAATTGCCAGACGTCTCTTTTTGTTCATTAGTCTCTCTCCTCAAACCTCCTTCGTTCAAGTCCGGGTCTAGAACATGACGCGGTATAATAGCACTTTTACATTGGATTTGCTAGGACCGCTAACTCCCCTTAATCATTGCGAGTGTGAACTTAGCCAGTCAGAGCAATATCAGCAGCAGATAGGACGCCGCCGCGCAGAGTTCACCTCGAACCATGTTAGATTCTTTGCTTCGTTCGGAATGCCCCCCTTGTCGTTGCCAGGCACGACCGTGCCGAAGCAATTTCCATCGAGCCGACCACGTTGACCAGCACCTTTCACGCGCTCGCAACGATGGGAGGCACAGTGCTCAGGATGCCACGCGGCTTCCGGAGACTGATACGGCTACCGGCATTATTGAATTGACAAGAAGATTCATCCTAGCGGCAATACTCTCGCTTAACGTGGTAATCTGGACCGACATCTGTGGTGCCTGCTAACTATGCAGCTGAGATTACCCTTATTTCGTCTCCCACTCCAATGCCAAGAAAATCGCAAGCGCTTCCGTCTCTCAGAGATACTTCAAGATAACCGCTGCTACCTACGACAGCCATTACCCCCTCTTTTTGTGCGTAGTAGTCGCTGATACCCTGGATGCGCTGCCCAGTTACCTCAATCACGACATCTTTCCCGGGTAAATTGTTGCTCCTGATATTTGTAATCAAGTTGCCAAAGCGATCAACGTGCAGAACTTGGCCGACCAGATTACCATCTGGGTCAAGCGACGGCTTCGCTATAGGAAGAGCGTGCAGGGAACTGATCTTTTCTCCGAATTCATAAGGGGATATGCCTAGAGAAAG
>CAYGYF010000214.1:0-2994 GCA_964354065.1 uncultured Dehalococcoidia bacterium
GCGAGTTCGGCAAGTGCGGCGTCTGTGTCTCCTCCCTGGCCGACATGGAGATCCTACTCGCCGGGCTGCCCCTGGGGGAGATCACCACCTCGATGACGATCAACTCCCCGGCAGCGGTGATTTGGGCGATGTACATCGCCGCCGCCGAGAAGCGGGGCGTGCCCCGCAGTGAGCTGGCTGGCACCATCCAGAACGACATCCTCAAGGAGTACATTGCCCAGAAGGAGTTCATCTTTCCGCCGGCGCCGTCGATGCGCCTGGTGGTGGACACCATCGAGTTCGGCAGCCGCGAGCTGCCCCGCTGGAACACCATCAGCATCTCCGGCTACCACATCCGCGAGGCGGGCTCCACCGCCGTCCAGGAGCTGGCCTTCACCCTGGCCGACGGCCTGGAGTACGCGCGCTGGGGGGTGGAGCGCGGCCTGGACATCGACGAGTTCGCCCCCAGGCTCTCCTTCTTCTTCAACTGCCACAACGACTTCTTCGAGGAGGTGGCCAAGTTCCGGGCCGCCCGCCGCATCTGGGCGCGGGAGATGCGGGAGCGCTTCGGCGCCCGCAATCCGCGCTCCTGGTGGATGCGCTTCCACACCCAGACGGCCGGCTGCTCGCTGAGCGCCCAGCAGCCGGAGGTGAATCTGATGCGCACCACCATCCAGGCCCTGGCGGCGGTGCTGGGGGGCACCCAGTCACTGCACACCAACTCCTGGGACGAGGCGCTGGCCCTACCGAGCGAGAAGGCGGCTCGGCTGGCCCTGCGCACCCAGCAGGTCATCGCCCACGAGTCGGGGGTGGCGAACACGGTGGACCCGCTGGGGGGCAGCTTCTTCGTGGAGGCGCTGACCAACGAGATGGAGGAGGAGTGCTACAGCTACTTCCGCCAGATCGAGGACCTGGGGGGCGTGATCCCGGCCATCGAGGCCGGCTTCTTCCAGCGGGAGATCGCCGGGGCCTCCTACCGCTACCAGCGGGAGATCGAGACGAAGGAGCGGGTGGTCGTGGGGGTGAACGAGTACGTGATGGAGGAGCCCATCGAGATCCCCATCCTGGAGATGGACCCCAAGGGCGAGCGTCGCCACGTGGCGCGGCTGGAGCGAACGCGCCGCGAGCGGGATAACGGGCGGGCGAAGCGCTGCCTGGAGGCGCTGCGGGAGGCCTGTCGGGGGGCGGACAACCTGATGCCCTACATCCTGGAGGCCGTGAGCGCCTACTGCACCCTGGGCGAGGTGTGCGGCGTGATGAGGGAGGAGTTCGGGGAGTACCAGGAGGCGTCAATAGTTTAGGGACCGAGCGGCGGCCCGGCCCTGCTGGGGCGCATTCGGCCGGTCACTTGTAAGAGGGGCTAGCAATGGCGGAGCGCGTCGCGGTCTTTATCGATGGCAGCAATCTATACCACTCGCTGAAGCAGCAGTTTGGGAAGGCGAGCGTTGACTTTGAGAAGCTCTGCGCCAAGTTGGTGGGCGGGCGGCTGCTCTTTCGCGTCTACTACTACAATGCTCCATTAGATCAAGGCAAGGGACGTGAGCGCTACCGGGACCAGCAGAAGTTCTTTGCTTCCTTGCACTCCGTTCGATATCTGGAATTGCGAATGGGCCATCTCGTCTACAGAAACTGGCCAAACGAGCCCCCGTATGAAAAGGGCATCGACGTGAAGTTGGCCACGGATATGCTGGTTCACGGCTTTCGCCAGAACTACGACACAGTCGTGCTCGTTAGCGGTGACAACGACTTTTCGGACGCTCTGCAGGCTGTCAAGGACATGGGCAAGCACGTGGAAGTCGCACTGTTTGGGCGGCGGACCTCCCAGCAGCTCAGGGAGGTGGCGGACAAGATCATCGAGATAAATGAGGACTGGTTGCAGGAATGTTGGAAATAGCAACAAGGGGTTGCGAGGCAACCCCTTGAGGTTCATCACCCAGGGTTGCGAGGCAACCCCGGGGGGATCATCTAGAACAAGCATATCAAATAACTGTCCATAGTGTCAACGATTTGACGGTGCCTCGAGTCCTAACCTATTATGGACTCCCCTTGCATCGGATTGGAAACGAAGGGACGTACTCATGAGTGCCGTAGACATCATTGACCGGGCGAAGAATGAGGGGCGCACCGTCCTCACGGAGGTGGAGTCGAAGCAGGTGCTGGAGGAGGCGGGTATACCGACCGCCCGCGCCCAGCTTGCGGCCACTCGCGAGCAGGCGGTGGCGGCGGCCCGCCAGATGGGCTGGCCGGTGGTGCTGAAGATCGTCTCGCCGGACATCAGCCACAAGAGCGACGTGGGCGGGGTGCGCCTGAACCTGGGCTCGGAGGAGGAGGTGGCCGCCGCCTTCGACGAGATCGTGGCGGCCGCTCGCAAGGCCGAGCCCAAGGCGAAGATCGAGGGGGTGTCGGTGCAGAAGATGGCCCCGGCGGGCGTAGAGGTGATCATGGGAATGAGCAAGGACGCCCAGTTCGGGCCGGTGCTCATGTTCGGGCTGGGGGGCATCTTCGTGGAGGTGCTGAAGGACGTGGCCTTCCGCATCGTGCCCCTGGAGCCGCGGGACGCTCGCCAGATGATCCGCGACATCCAGGGCTTCCCGGTGCTCGAGGGCGTGCGGGGACAGGAGCCAGCCGACCTGGCGGCCCTGGAGGGGATGCTGATGCGCCTGTCGGCCTTCGTGGAAGAGCACCCGGAGATCGCCGAGCTGGACCTGAACCCCGTCTTCGCCTACAAGGACGGCGCCCTGGCCGTGGACGCCCGCATCGTCCTGGGCTGAGGGAAAGGATGCCCCGCCGCACCGTCCCTACCTGGGAGGCCCGCCTCCACGAGATTGCGCCCAACGCCAGGAGCCCCCGCCCGTGACCGACCTGCACCAGAAGCTGGAGCGAGCATTCAACCCGCGCACGGTGGCGGTGGTCGGCGACAAGCGGGCCACGGGCTACCTCTGGATGAACGCCCTGAAACACTTCGTGGGCAAGGTCTACTCCGTCCAGATCAACAAGGACGAGATCCCCGGCATC
>CAYGYF010000215.1:0-2975 GCA_964354065.1 uncultured Dehalococcoidia bacterium
GGGGAGAAGCTGGCGGGCGCCGACCTGGTGATCACCGGCGAGGGGCGGCTGGATGTCCAGACCAGCTTCGGCAAGGCGCCCTGGGAGGTGGCCCGGCTGGCCAGAGAGAGGGGCCTGGCGGTGATAGCCATCGTCGGCTCGCTGGGCAGCGACTGGGCGGCTGGCCTTCGACCGGGCTCACACCGACAGGTCGGGGAGGGCGAGGCGTTCGATGCGGTGATCGGCATCGCGCGGGGGCCGATGGCGGTAGAGGAGGCGATGGCGCAGGCGGCGAAGCTGGTGGCCGCTGCGGCAGAGGAGGCGGCGCGCTCTTTCGTCCTTTCGCAAGGCTCAAGGCAGGCCTAGGCCGGGGGCTGGGCAAAGGCTAGGAGTTGGCCGATGAGTTCGCTTCTGGAAGAGTTTCGGCAGGTGGGGCGCGACCTGTACGCGGCGGGCCTGGTCTCCTCGCATGGGGGCAATCTGAGCGTCCGCCGGGGTCTGGGTGTGGTCGTCACTTGCCACGGCAGCCGTCTGGGCCACCTGGACGAGGGCGACCTGGTGGAGGTGGCGCCGGGGATCGCGGTCCGGTTTGCGGACTCTGCCTCTGGCGGAGCGGCGGCTGAGCCGTCGATGGACCTGGCCCTGCATCAGGCGATCTACGATGGGACGAGCGCCAGGGCGGTCGTCCACGCCCATCCCCGCTATGCCATCGCCCTGTCTCTCATCGAGAAGGAGATCCGCCCCCAGGACTTGGAGGGGCAGCACTACCTGGGCGTCGTGCCGGTAGTCGCCAGGGGCGACGACCTTTCGCCAGGCTCAAGGCAGGCTGTGGCGCAGGCGCTGGCCGAGGTGCTAAGGGGAAACCAGATCGCGGTGGTGGCCGGGCACGGCAGCTATGCCCGCGGCGACAGCCTGTGGCAGGCCCTCCAGTGGACGTCGGTGCTGGAAGAGAGCGCCCAGGTGGTATGGCTGCTGCGGGCCCTCACTCGCCAATGGTAGGGGGCAGCGTCGCCTCGGGGAGGGCCTCCGGTCGCGGCTCGAAGAGGTGGAGGAACACAAGGAACGTGAGCCCCAGGGAAACGGCGAAGGGCAGGATCAGGCTCTCGAATCCGATATTGCCGGCGCCCCAGTGGTAGAAGTAGCTGGCCATAGCGACGATCTGCTCGATGAGGGCCAGCCAGAAGACCTGGCGGTAGCGGTCGGGGTTGCGGAGGGCGTACAGGTAGATGATGGCGGGGATGACAAACTCGGTGCTGAAGGCGCGCCCCGCCAGCATGCCATCCGCCTCGCGGTGGAGGTTGAAGAGGAAGGTGTCGGACAGCAACTGGGTAATGGCGCCGACGATGTCCCAGGTGGCGAGGAGGACGAGCATGATCCTGGGTCGGCGCAGCGTTTCCAGGATGCCAGCTTGGGGTGGGGAGGGTCGAATTTCGCCGGTCGAGGCCATGAGCAACCTCCTTCGACTCTTCGACAAGCTCAGAGCTCAGGATGTGTCCTTCTAGCCGAGGTCTAGCTCCTCCAGACGTTCCTCGCCGATGCCCAGATAGTGGCCGATCTCGTGCAGGACGGTCTTGCGCACCTGCTCGGCCATCTCCTGGCGGCTGGAGCAGAGCCGCTCGTGGGCTTGCTGGTAGATGACGATCTGGTCGGGCAGGGTCATGCCGTAGTAGGCGCCGCGCTCGCTGAGGGGGACGCCCAGGTAGAGGCCGAACAGGGCATCGCCGTATCTGGTGCCGGCCTGGCGGCGCTCGGCGAGGCTGGGGCGCCACCTGACCACAACGTCGATGTTGTGCAGGTGCTCCTGGAACTGGGCGGGTAGGTCAGAGAGGGCGTCGAG
Organism: uncultured Dehalococcoidia bacterium; assembly: GCA_964354065.1. Taxonomy (GTDB): domain Bacteria; phylum Chloroflexota; class Dehalococcoidia; order SM23-28-2; family SM23-28-2; genus JAUYDU01. The sequence goes on from CAYGYF010000215.1 coordinate 1,817, forward strand.
GACCAGCTTCTGGAACTCAGACCGTCGCATCCAACCTACCGCGCTCTCTCCCAGAGGCACTGATAGTTCTCGCCGCTGACGGCGTGGAGGATCTCCATTCTCTCCTGTTGGAGGAGCTCTTCGAGGACCTGCTGGCACTGCTCGGCTGCCTGGGGGAAACCGGCGCTGGTGACCCGCCGCACGATGCGATCCCAGATGCCGGAGGAGACGAGGCTGTGCACTTGGCGGGGCCACCAGATGGCGGTGATCTTGTCCGGAAGGCGGAAGCGGGGGCGGAGCTGCTTGATGGCCTTGAAGCGCTCCTCCAGGGACTGGGCGCGGGGCACGACCTTCAGCAGGGGGCCCTCGGTCTGGGAGCAGCGGGCGTCGATGAGGAGGCGCTGGGGCAGGATGAGAAAGCGGATGGTAATGACATCGGCCGTATCGATGACCTCAAAGATGGCGTCGATGTCGATGGCAAAGTCGTTATCCATGACGGGCCGGAGGGCGGCGAGCCTCCTGTCCTGCCTATTGTAGCATCGGGCCGAAGAGGGCGGCAAGCGAGGTTAGCCGGGGGGAGACAGGGCTAGCCCCCGCCCGTTCCCGTCAGGTAGGCTTCGAGGACGCGGCGCACCATTGGCCCCGCCTCCTGGGAGCCCGATTGGCCCTCGTCCAGGGCGACCAGGGCCAGGATGGCCGGGTCGGTGCGAGGGGCGTAGGCCACGAAGAAGACGTGGTCCTGGAAGATGATGTCCTCGGCGGTGCCCGACTTGCCAGCCGCCGCCACGCTGGAGCCGACGAAGGTGTTGTAGGCGGTGCCGCTGGGGCTGGCGATGACCAGGCCCAGCCCCTCGTGGATGGCGTCGAGGGTGGTCTGGGAGACGGGCAGGGGGTTGATCTCCTGGGCGGTGAACTCCTGGGCGACAGTGCCGTCGGGGGAGACGATGCGCTGTACCAGAAGGGGCGTGCGCAGGACGCCGGTGCGGGCGAGGGCGCTGTAAGCGTTGGCGAGCTGCAAGGGGGTGACCAGCAAGTAGCCCTGGCCGATGCCCATATTGACGCTGTCGCCGCTGTACCAGGGCTCGCCCACCTGCTGTTGCTTCCAGGCAGGGCTGGGCGCGATGCCCTGGGCGTCGTCCAGGCCGACGATGCCGGTGGGCTTGCCGAAGCCGAAGGCGGC
>CAYGYF010000216.1:0-2971 GCA_964354065.1 uncultured Dehalococcoidia bacterium
GCGTCCCGGCCTGGCCGACGCCGGCGACACCCGGCAGGCGCGTCGCCTTGCTGCCCACGCCCGTCTCCACCAGGATCAGCTTGCCCTGGGAGCGCACCAGCAGGCAGTTGAGGCCCACGCCCAAACGGTGCTCCTCGTCCAGGGGCCCCACCAGGGGCTCCCACATGATGCGCGGCGTCAGGCCGAAGACGGCGCCCGCGTCCAGGCGGAGGACGCCGTCGCTCACCACCAGGAGCTGCGCATCGCCCAGAGGGAACCAACCACTCATAGCCAACGTCCTTAAGGGTGGAGCCGGACTTGCCCTTCGCTCCGTTCAGGGCAGGCTCTTTCAAGATAGCGTGCGAGCCTGCGTGGGTCAACGGAAGCGGCGAGGGCAGGGCCGGTCAATGCCGGGGTAAGAAATCCTAAAATTCTCTTGCGCGAACGTTCCTGACGACACCCCTGGCAGGTATTGACAACGCTCGTGGACGTGCTATGCTTATTGGGCTGAAGGCGCGGTGGGGCAAGGAGCCGGCGGCTTTGCGCCGGCGAGGGCGGGTGACAGATGTTGAGGCCGACTCTCTCTCGAAGGACGGCGGTGCTGGCCGCAGTTGCCGCTCTGGCCGTGGCTGCCGCGGTTGGTGCCTACTTCGCCTCGCAGGTCGGCGACGGCACCACCGTCGCCCACGAGGTCGAGCAGGGGGGGCCGACGGCCACACCGACGGCGCCTGCGGTCGTCAAGCCGTCTGTGACGCCCCTGCCGCCCTCACCGACGCCTCCCCCTCCCACCTCGCTGCTGACGACCACCGCCACGCCGGAGCCCACGCCGCCGCTGACGACCACCGCCACGCCGGAGCCCACGCCCACGCCGCAACTGGGGGTCTGCCCGGCGCCTGTTCGGACGACGCCCGCAGACTTCGCGGAGCCGCCGCCGGTGAGGCCAGCATGGGAGCTCCCTGGGCAGCGGTTCCAGGGGGGCACTTCATACAGCGAGGCATACGTGACCGTGCACCTGCCGGCGGGAAGAGAGTTCGTTATCCTCAGCGCTTGGTCGCAGGACGAGTCCAACCTGGTGATCAGCATCTATGACGTCCAGTCCGGATCCCAACTGATCATCCGCGGCGACGGCTGCGAGATAAGTCGCTTTGTGCGCGATCCCGCCGCCGATGCGGTCTTCGACGAAATGACGAGGACCCTGGAGATCGGGTCTACCTATGTCTGTCCTGTGCCGCTTCGCCGCGGTCCGGAGGAGGCCGGGCGTGGGATACCGGAGTCCGAGATGACAGGCCAGCGGGTGGAGGGCGGCGCGCCGTTCAGCGTTGGACGACTAACGCTCCACCTGCCTCCCGGCCGGCAATTCATCGTCGCCCCGTTCGTTGTCAAGCCGAGTGGACCTACTGCGCGGCCTTTCTTGTTCATCTACGATGTCCAGACTGGATCCGTGTTGCATGTGACACCCGACGGGTGCGAGCTGGAACGTTTCGTCCAAGATCTCGCCGTGGACCCGATTTTCGATCAGATAGTCGCGACCCTCGAAGTGGGCACCCATCCCACGCCCACCCCGCCCCTGACGGCGACCGCCACGCCCACGCCGCCACCGGCGACGCCCGAGCCGACGCCAGAGCCAGGTGGCGATGGCTCCGGAGCCAAGCCTCCCCACGTCGAGCCGCCGCCGTCCGCGATGCTGGTCACCGCGTCCGGCGAACAGAGCGCGGGCGTCTACGACTACTGCTGGGAAGGTCTCTGCGTCGACATGCTCGGCGTGATAGTGCCCGCGGACGCCGTTATCGCTGGGGCCGGTGAGCCTGTCACGTTCAAGCTCGCGGTGGAGCCCACGCAGCTCGAGCTGCTCGCCTGGGCCCTCGACAGTGGCAAAGTCATAAAGGACTACGAAGGGTTCTTCGCCTGGAGAGCCCAGGGCGAACCCAGTTTCAAATACCAACTGCCTGCGCAGTCGTCCTTCCAGTTCACACCCGACTTCCCGCCGGGGCGATACGTCATCGTCCTCGGTGTCCGCGCATCGCCCGGCGATGTGGGCTACGGCTTCCTGCTAGAACTGGCCCCCTAGCCCGCCTCCCGCCCCTTGTATCTCGCCCCCCACCTGCTATAATAGTGCCAACTCCCCCGAAAGGAGCGTTTTTGTTATGGCTACGCCGCACGCCTACTTCCGCAAGCAGTTCGTGCCCCTGGCCGAGGCCAGGATCGGCGTAATGACCCACGCCTTCAACTACGGCACCGCTGTATTCGAGGGGATCCGCGGCAACTGGAACGCCGACGAAAGGCAGATCTACCTCTTCCGCCTGCCCGAACACTTCCAGCGCCTGCACCGAAGCTGCCGCATCCTCAAGATGGACCTCCCCTACAGCGACGCCGAGCTGGCCGACATCACCGTGCGGCTGGTGGGGATGTGCGACTACCAGGAGGACGTCTACGTCCGCCCCATCGCCTACAAGAGCTCCGAGGTGCTGGGCGTGCGCCTGCACGGCCTGGAGGACGACCTGCTCATCTATGTCACGCCCTTCGGCCCCTACCTGGACATCGAGAAGGGGGCGCGCTGTGGCACCTCCTCCTGGCGGCGAGTGGAGGACACCGGCATCCCCGCTCGGGCCAAGGTCAACGGCATCTACGTCAACTCGGCCCTGGCCAAGACCGAGGCGTTCGAGAACGGCTACGACGAGGCGATCATGCTCAACGAGGACGGCCACGTCTCCGAGGGCAGCGGCGAGAACATCTTCATCGTCGAGAACGGCCGCCTGATCACCCCGCCCGTCTCGTCCAACGTCCTAGTGGGCATCACCCGCCAGACGGTGATCACCCTGGCGCGGGACGAACTGGGCATCGAGACCATCGAGCGGGATATCGACCGCACCGAGCTGTACGTGGCCGACGAGTGCTTCATGACGGGAACCGCCGCCCACGTCACGCCGGTGATCGAGGTCGACCACCGGCCGGTGGGCGACGGCAAGCGGGGCGCCATCACCGCCGAGCTCCA
>CAYGYF010000217.1:0-2964 GCA_964354065.1 uncultured Dehalococcoidia bacterium
CCCAGAGGCTGGCCAGCCGCAGCTTGGGGGGCCGCATGAAATAGCGGCGAAAGAGGGCCATAAGCACACCCACGGTGGCGAGCAGGCCGCAAAGATCCAGCGCCATGGAGAGACCTAGGTAGATGGACCCGCTGATAAACTTGTAGAAATCGTCGTTGAAGGCCACCATGAGGGTGCCGATGAACAGCCCCGCAAAGCCCCAGAAGATCAACAGGTGCATGACCGAGGCGTACGTGTCGCCGGGGAGACGCCCCTGGCCGATGCCGTATATCAGGAAAGCCTTTGCCCGCTGAACCCAATTGCCCGCCCGGCTCTCGCTCTTCCCCAGGCGCCACAGCCGATAGCGACGGAATGGGCCGTTCACGAAGATGAGAAGGATGACGAAGGCCACGACCCAGATTGGCACGCGGACCCAGGTGCCAATGTTCCAAAGTGCCTCTCGAGCGGCATCGCCTAGGTGGAGGCGCATGCCAAGCAGGAGAGCTATAACGAGAATGGGCACTGCAAAGATGACAGCATAGGTGGCCAAGGTTATTGGCCAGTTGCGAGTTGTCAGACTTGTACGCACAGAACCACTATCCCTCCAACCGTTGATTTAGCGGACGCCGCGTCACGTATGATATCGTTAGGTGGAATAAGGATCAACCGTGAGCCTGGGACGTGGCCGTCCCGTACCGCTTGCGCAACTCCGTCTTCGCCAAAATAGCGGAAGCCTTCAGGCTTCCATAATAGCTTTCCCCCATACAAACGAACCGCTGTACGGATGATCTCCCGCTGCCTCCACCAGTCCCATCCGCACCGGGTTGCCGATAATGTATCTGGCCGCCTCGCGCACATCCTCTTCTTTTCTGAGAATATGATCGTAGTAGCTCTTCTGCCATAGCGCCTCTTCACTCACACACCGATATGCATAGCCTGTCCGTTGCTTGAAATCCTTCGTGAATTGCGGCACGTCTGACCCAGCGCCACCTTCGACGAGTAGGTGCAGATGATCCGGCATGAAGCAGTAGGCAAGAACCGCGAATCCATGCCTCTCTGAGCAGGAGCGCAGAGTCTCAATGCAGCTTTCCACAAGACGCTCCTCTGTAAAGGCCGGCCTGCGTTGAGCACAGGTAAGCGTCAAGAAATACACTCCCGCCCCACGGTACACCTCCAGTGGTAGCCTGTTTGGCTTGCGGCGAAAGGTCGATGGCATTAGCGGTTCTTTGTGGAGGCCTAAAGGCCTCCGCTACACCTCGCTTTGTGGAGGCCTGAAGGCCTCCGCTACACCTCGCTCTTGGCCGTGCCGTATAGCTTGCGCAACTCCGTCTTCAGCACCTTGCCCAGGTAGTTGCGCGGCAGCTCGTCCACGAAGGCCACATACTTGGGCGCCTTGAAGCTGGCCAGATGCTGCTTGCAGTACTGGGTGATCTCCTCGGCGGTGGCCGTCTGGCCCGCTTTGAGAACGACGATGGCCTTCACCTCCTCGCCCCAATCGACGTCGGGGACGCCGATGACCGCCGCCTCCTCCACCTTGGGGTGCTGCTCCAGCACCGCCTCGATCTCCCCCGGCGAGATGTTCTCGCCGCCGCGGATGATCACGTCCTTGGTACGGCCGGTGATAAACAGATAGCCGTCCTCGTCCATCCAGCCGACGTCGCCGGTGTGCAGCCAGCCGCCGACCAGGGTCTGGGCCGTCTCGTCCTCCCGCTTCCAGTAGCCGGTCATCAGGCGCGCCCCGCGGCCGACGATCTCCCCCTCGTGGCCAGGGGGAAGGAAGTTGCCCTGGGGGTCCATGATGGCGACCTCCACGTCCTCCATGACCCGCCCCACCGACTTCAGGCGCTCCAGCTTCTTCGCCTTCTCCTCCTCCGTGCCCTCGATAACGTGATCCTCGGGCCCCAGGTAGGTGATGGTGGAGGTGCTCTCGGTCTGGCCGTAGGCGTTCATCAGGCCGCACCGGAAGATGCCCACCGCCTTGCGGATCACCTCGTAGGGCATGAGGGCGGCCCCGTAGGCCAGCAGCTTGAGAGAACCGAGGTCGTACTGGTCGAAGTCGGGCTCATCCATGATCCGCTTAAGCATCGTCGGCACGACGAAGGTGTGGGTGACCCGCTCCCTCTGTACGGCTTCCAGCCAGGCATGGGGGTCGAACTGGGGCAGCACCACCAGGGTGCGGCCTCCCCAGATGGAGGACATGATGGCCGTGGCCCCGGCCACGTGGTAGACGGGCACCGACAGGAGCAGGACCTCGTGGATGTCGGGGCTGGCCGGCTCGACGGTGTTGGTGACGTAAACCGAGAGGGCGAGGTAGGTGAGAACGACGCCCTTGGGCAGGGCAGTGGTGCCGCTGGTGTACATGAGGACGGTAGGATCGCTGTCGTCGATCTCCACGAAGACCTCTTCGGGCGGGTAGTTGGCGATGACGTCCTCGTAGCTCTGCATGCCCTGGGGGCGGGCGTCGTAGCAGATGAAGTGGCGGATGCCCTTGAGCTCCGGTCGGATGGCCGCCGTCAGTTCCAGATAGCGCTCCCCGACGAAGAAGACCGAGGCCTCGGCGTTGTTCACCATGTAGGTCAGCTCTTCCCGCTTGGCCCGATAGTTGAGGGGGACGAATACTGCCCCCAGCTTGGCACAGGCGTAGTAGGTCTCGATGTAGCGGTGGGAGTTGAGGGCCACGATGGCCACCTTGTGGCCGCGCTCCACCCCCAGGTCGGCGAGGGCGTTGGCCAGGCGGTTGACCCGCTCCTGCACCTCCAGGTAGGTGAGGCGCGTGCCATCGCAGACCAACGCCTCGCGCTCCGGCACGATGGAGGCGCTGATGGTCAGAAATTCGGCCGTGTTCATCTCTTCCTCCCTTCGCCTTCGCTCAGGGCAAGCTCTCTTACGTCCCCGCGAACTGGGGCGCCCGGCCCCGCCTAAGGCGAGGCGCTCAGGCCCTCGCGGGCGTCCTGGCCGGCCAGGGCCAGGCGGGCCAGGCGGGCC
>CAYGYF010000218.1:0-2926 GCA_964354065.1 uncultured Dehalococcoidia bacterium
ACATCATCCACAGCAGGCCGATGGCGATGGGCAGGGAGACGGTGTCGATGCGCAGAGCATCCAGGACGTCGGCGATGTCCGGCCAGATGCGGCCCAGACCGACACCGAGAGCCATGGTGGCGAAGATCCAGAGGGGCAGGAAACGGTCCAGCAGGCCTAGCTGACCGACGACTTGTCCTGTTGGCGGCTGGCCCACTCCTTCTACCGCCATCGCTTGCCTCCGCTCATGGTGCCTGTCCTACATCATTCCGGCCCGCTGCCGGCGCAACTGCTGCAAGAACACGGTCAGGTCCCGCCTCTCCATGCGCTCCGGGTTGATGATGGGAACCCAGGGGATCTCCTCCCGCGGTAATCCCTGGTAGAGCTGGCCCATGCTCCTACCCTCGAGAGAACATATCATGTTCTGCTGATATGTCGCCCTGAACAAAAAGCCGTTACCGCCCCCGAATCCGGCACACCTCGGCGGCGCTGCGCCTGTCGGCCGGCATCACTCTCACGTCAAGCAGATCCGTGCATCGTTCGCGGAGCGCAGCCGCGGCTGCCGGGTCGGCCGAGTAGAAGATCCAGCGGCCGTCGGTGTCGTCGCGCCGAGAGCGCACCAACCCGGCCTGGCGCAGCACCGCCAGGTGGTTGGACACCAGGCTCTGCGGCAGGCCCAGGACGTCCTCGATCTCGCACACACACAGCTCCTGCTTGGTCAGCAGGGCAAAGATCTTCAGGCGGGTCTCGTCGGCCAAGGCCTTGAACGCAACAAGGAGCCGCTCTACCTCCGGCGGTCGCGGCGCTGGCTGGGGCTCACTCGAGTTGATCATCGAGGCCTCATATATCATATCTCGCTGATATAATAGCCAGACAAGCAGCGGCGGTCAAGGGGTCTGCCAAGCACGTGCCCTCAGGCCGGTAGTGCCGGCCGCACCTCTCGGGCGAAGCGTTCGAGGGCCTGGCGGAACTGCTCCACCGAGCCCACCCACATCTCCAGTACCAGGTGGCTGACGCCCACCTCCTGATACGACTTCAGCCGCTCGATGGTGCGCTGGCTGTCTTCGGTGGCTGTCAGAGAGGCACGCAGGGTCAGTTCGATGGTCTTGGGGTCTCGCCCCGCTTCCCTGGCGTAGGCCTGCACCCTGGCGAACATCTGGGCGAGGAGCTCGGGCGGTGTCCAAGCGGCGTGCCAGGCGTCGCCCAGCCGTCCAGCCCGGCGCAGCCCAGGCTCAGTCCAGGCGCCGACCCAGATCGGCGGATGCGGCTTCTGGAGCGGCTTGGGGGCGAAGCCCACCTCCTCGATCTGCCAGAAGCGGCCCCGAAAGCTGGGGTTGTCCTCGGTCCACAGCTTCTTGAGGAGCTGGATGTACTCGTCGGTGCGCGCCCCACGCTGCTGGAAGGGCACCCCTAGCATGGCGAACTCCTCAGCCCACCAGCCGACACCCGCCCCGAAGATGAGACGCCCTCCTGACAGCACGTCCAGGGTGGCCAGCTCCTTGGCGACGATTACGGGGTTGCGGCAGGGCAGGACGCAGACGCTGGTGCCCAACTGCACGCGCTCGGTACAGCCGGCGACGAACAGCAGGGTGCTGATGGGCTCCAGGAAGGGCATGTCCGGGGGAACGGGAAACTGGCCTGAAGCCGACCCGGGATAGCGTGTGGCGGACTTGCGCGGCACGACGATGTGCTCGCTCACCCACAGCGAGTCGAAGCCCAGCTCCTCGACCGTCTGGGCGGCCAGCCGCATGTTCTCCCGCGTGGCCAGGGGGCCGACCTGGGGCAGATGAAAGCCGATTCGCATTGGGGCACCTCCGAACGAACAGACGTCCCCCCAACGATAACTATACAAGGGCCGGGAGGAAAGCCCCTAAACCGCCCGCGGAGCCAGGAGCAAGTGTAGCTATCGCCTCTCCCAATCCAGGTCGTCGGCGCGAGCCGCGAGGCGCTGCTCCAACCCGAACACCGGTACCAATGAACCAGTGTAGACGAGGTCGAACTGCCAGCGCCCGTCCTGAAAGCGGAACGTCAGGATCAGCAGGTAGCGAAGGTCCCCAGGGAAGACGCTAGCGTTGGGGTCCGCCCCAGGGATCATAGTAAGGACGGCGGGGTATTCGTCTCGCCCCTCTCGACCGAGCCGATGGGAGATGGAGTGGAGGCGAACCTGGCCGTCACCGTAGTCGTCGGAGAGAGCGGGGTCGGCGCGCTGGAAGAAGCCGGCGATGGACCGGCGCACATCATCGGGCTCAAGGAGATAGCCCCCGCTGGCAGGCAACTGAGCGGCGTTGATGGCTCGGAGGACCTGACCCGCCTCTTGGCATTGGGGAATCTCTCCCCCCGGCCCCGGGCACACGAATTCTCTGAAGGCGGCGCGATCGACGAAGAAGTCGACATCGGCGTCGGCTACGGCGGCCTCGATCTGGGCGGCGAAGGCGCGGAAGGCCTCCCAGTCGCCGCTCTCAGCCGCCGGGCTGGGCGTCGCGGCGGCCGTCGGCGTGGCCGTGGCGGCAGCTGTGGGTGTGGCGATGGCCGTCGGCGTGGCCGTGGCGGTAGAAGTTGGCTGCGCCTCCTCACCCCCCTGGCAAGCGAGAATGAGGACGCTAGTCAAGAGAAACAGCACACCTCCGAGCACCAGATGCCACCTCATTTCGCCTCCCTTCTGGCGATTCACCACATCAAGCTGCTGGCTCCCAAAGAAGTCACCCATCGTTGGCGAGGGCGACTCTAGCAGAACCCCCCAACGCCGTCAAGACCGCCGGCTGTGGAAGAGGTGAGCCGCAGTCGCTGGTCCACACCTGCCTCCGCCAGAGGCAGGTTCGTGTTGACAGAAGGGGTTGTCCGTGTATACTCAGGCCAGTCGATGACCGCTATTTTAGCGCTGGATAAGGAAAGCGGTAGGGGCAGTTGCCGGGGTAGCAGTCGACGCAGTGGGTGCCCCAGGCCACCT
>CAYGYF010000219.1:0-2923 GCA_964354065.1 uncultured Dehalococcoidia bacterium
GGCAGGCTGTCCAGCAGGCTCTGCATGGCGGAGATCTGGTGCTGCATCTGGGCGATGAGCTCCTCCAGGCTCTGGGGTGGGTTGGGCCCGAACAGGTCGCCGTACCTCTCCATGAATCCCTGGAAGTCGGGCTCGCCGCCGGCCATCTTCTCCGAGAGCATCTGGTTGAGCTCGCGCAGCATCTCCCTGAGGCGTTGCATCTGCTCCGGCGTCAGGTTGGCGATCTGGCTGGATAGGTCCTTGAAGAAGGAGTCCAGCATCGCCTGCTTGAGCATCTCCATCAGCTCTTGGAACTTGCGGCCGGCCTCGGGGTCCATGAACTCATAGTTCTGGAGCTCCTTCACCTGCCCGCCCACGTCCTCCGGCAGGTTCTCCAGGAAGTTCTTCTTCCTCTCAGCGATGCCCTTGAGCATCTCGGCGAACTGGCGGTCGTCCTGGCCCTCCTGAACGCCGGCCCCCTTCATCGCCTCCTGGAAGGCTTGGAGAGGGCTCTCCTCGCCCTCTAGCTGGCGAGTGGCCTCGTCCAGGCGGCGGCCGACGGTCTCCTTCTCCATCTCGACGATCTCTTGCAGGCGCTTGCGGATGTCGTCGAAGGCCGAGCCCAGGTCGTAGCGGTCGAGCGTCTGGCGGCGCTGCTGGCGAAGCTGCTGCAACAGGTCGCGCAGTCCCTGAAGGCGCTGGCCCAGGGGGTTGCGCATGCCCCGCTGCAACAGGTTGCGCAGGGCGTGCTGCAGGTCACCGAAGTTCATCAGGTCGTCGGTGATGCTGGCCAGGACGTCGTCGGGGTCAACCGAGGGCACCTCCTGGCTGCCGTCCCACTCCGAGTAGCGGTAGCGATGCATCCTTCCTCGCTCCCTACCCCCTGTACCGCGCCCTTCCCGCCACCTTGTCCTTGTTCAGGCGCTTGTTCAGGTGCAGCCCTTCCAGCACGAACTCCACCGCCGCCGCCGTCAGGCCGGGCTGGCCTCCCCCTCCCAGCTTCTCCACCGCCTGGGGCAGGCCGTCCACCTTCTTAGCTATGCGCACGTACTCCGCCGAGGGCAGGCTATCGGCTACCTCCACCGTGAACCCTTCCTTGAAGCGAGCCACCACCGGCTCCAGCTCGCTCAGGCTGAAGTAGCGGTTGAACACGGCCGCCACCGCGCTCTGGATCAGCTTGTCGATGATCTGCTCCTCGCGCCCCTCCTCCGCCGTCTCGAACTCCAGCTTGCCGCTGATGGAGGGGATGACGTAGGGCAGGTCGCTGACGCGAGGCACGACCTCCTTCTCGTTCAGGCGGATGGCGCGGCGGAAGGCGTTGGCCAGCAGGCTCTCGTAGTCGGCGATGGAGGCGCGCACGGAGACGCCGGAGCGCTGGTTGACGTCCGGGCTGCGCCGGGCCAGGCGGGTGATCTCGGCCACGATCTCCTTCATGTACTGGGGCACGCTCACCTCGTGCTCCACGTCGTCGAACCGGTGGCGCTCCTGCTCCATGATGTCGATCTCGTGCTCGACGCGGCGGGGGTAGTGGGTGCGGATCTGGGCGCCGTAGCGGTCCTTGAGGGGGGTGATGATGCGGCCGCGGTTGGTGTAGTCCTCGGGGTTGGCGCTGACCACCACGAACACGTCCAGGGGCAGGCGAATGCGATAGCCGCGGATCTGGACGTCCCGCTCCTCCATGATGTTCAGCAGGCCCACCTGGATGCGCTCCGCGAGGTCTGGCAGCTCGTTGATGCAGAAGATGCCTCGATTGTGGCGGGGCACCAGGCCGTAGTGGATGGTCAGCTCATCGGAGAGGTAGCGGCCCTCGGCCACCTTTATGGGGTCTACCTCGCCGATGAGGTCGGCGATGGTGATGTCGGGCGTCGCCAGCTTCTCGCCATAGCGGTCGTCGCGGCGCAGCCAGGCGATCTCCACCTCCTCCCCCTCCTCGGCCAGCCAGTCGCGGCAGCGGCGGCAGATGGGGTCGAAGGGGTTGTCGTTGATCTCGCACCCCGCTATCGCCGGCACCTCGTCGTCCAGGAGGCTCACCAGGGCGCGAATCAGGCGCGACTTGGCCTGCCCCCTCTCGCCCAGGAAGATGATGTCCTGGCCGGAGAGGATGGCGTTCTCCAGGTGAGGGATCACCGTGTCCTCGAAGCCGATGATGCCCGGGAAGAGCTCTTCGCCCGCCTGGATCTTGGCGATCAGGTTCTGGCGCATCTCCTCCTTGACGGTGCGGACACGGTAGCCGGAGCTACGCAGCTCGCGGATGGTTCTCGCTATCTTGCTGGACACGTGGTCTTCCTCCGCCAGAGGCGGGCGCCTCCGGCGTCTAGCCTCCTCTTATCCCTGCCTGCCCTAAGCCTCCGCCATAGGCGGATCCGCCTCGGGCGGATGTCGAAGGGCCGGCCCCTCCTGGGCCAGGAAGCGGGCCACCTCATCCCTGGCAAACTTGGGAAGGGCGGTTCGGTCGCCGCTATGTTGTTCTATTATAATCCCCTCCTCCTTTTGTGTAACACCGCCGATGCGTGAGGCGGCGATGCCCGCCTCCTCCAGGGCGGCCAGGAGCGGCTCACTCTCCTCGGCCGCGACGGCTATCAGCAGGGCGCCCGAGGCCAGCAGCCCCAGGGGGGCCAGCCCCGCCGCCTGGCATACCGCCTGGGTAGCCGGCAGCACCGGCACCGCCGCCTCCGCCACCGTCATCCCCACGCCCGAGGCCTCGGCCATCTCGTACAGGGCGGTGGCCAGGCCGCCCTCGGTGGGGTCGTGCATGGCGTGGACGGCCGCTGTCTCCACGGCCAGCAGAGCCTCCTTCACCACGCTGATGCCCGGCTGGAAGATGTAGCCCCGGGCCGCCTCCAGGGTCTCGGCGGACACGCCCTTCCGGCGCAGGCTCTCCTCTGCCTCGCGGGCGAGCACCGCCGTCCCTTCGATGGCGATGCCCTTGGTCAGGATCAGGTGG
>CAYGYF010000220.1:0-2912 GCA_964354065.1 uncultured Dehalococcoidia bacterium
CGGTGCACGCTGCCGTTGTGATAAACTAAGAAAAGGTCTTAATGGAGGCAAGAGGCGGCGCAGTTTCCTTTAGCGCCGAAGATTATCCAATCTAGTTGGGAAAGGGGGTTGGGCCCGTGACACGAAGAATCGTTCTTCTGGCTACTGCTTGTGTTCTGCTGATAGGAATATCTTTATCGGGGTGTGGTCCCGCGGGCGGCCCGGTGGTGACTTTCCCAGACCCAAATCTAGAGGCAGCCATAAGAGAAGCCCTGAACAAACCGTCAGGATCTATTTATGCGTCTGAGCTTGCTGGCTTGGCGAGCCTCGATGCTTCTAGCAAAGGAATAGAGAACTTATCGGGGCTTCAGTATTGTACAAACCTGACAAGCCTCGGCCTCGGGGGGAACCAGATAAGCGATATCTCACCTCTGGCCGACCTCACCAACCTGACAGTCCTCTACCTTGGGTATAGCCAGATAAGCGATATCTCCTTTCTAGCCAACCTCATCAACCTGACATACCTCTACCTCCGAGATAACCAGATAAGCGATATCTCACCTCTGGCCGACCTCACCAACCTGACAGGCCTCATCCTCTTGGAGAACCAGATAAGCGATATCTCGCCTCTGGCCAACCTCACCAACCTGACATGGCTCGACCTCGAGTTCAACCAGATAAGTGATATCTCCCCTCTGGCCAACCTCACCAACCTGACGTACCTCAACCTCCGAGATAACCAGATAAGCGATATCTCACCTCTGGCCAACCTCACCAACCTGGCAGACCTCCACCTCGAGTTTAACCAGATAAGTGATAACTCACCTCTGGCCAACCTCACCAACCTGGTAAGCCTCTACCTCGAGTCTAACCAGATAATCGATATCTCACCCCTGGCCAATCTCACCAACCTGATGGTGCTTGACCTTGACTACAACCAGGTAAGCGACATCTCGTCTCTGGTCAACCTTACCGGCCTGATAGAACTTTATCTTACATACAACCAGATAAGCGATGTCAGTCCTTTGGTGCAAAACGAGGGACTGGGCGGAGGTGATCACCTTGAATTGGAGGCAAATCCACTAAGCTCTGACTCCATCAATACATACATACCTCAGCTACAGGACAGAGGTGTGAACGTCTTTTATTAGAACTCAGGCAGTCAGGCCGAAACTATGGTATGCCTAGGGGGCGGGATTGCACAGAAGCCTGAAAAGTTACTTAGTTGCACACTGAGAGATGTTGCTGCTCACCTCCTGTTACGATCTATGTTCGTTCTTGTATGGCCAGGGAGGTAGGCTCGTCCGCGAGGCAATGTCCCAAGCGGTGCACACGCCAAATCGCCCATTTGGCGATGCAACAAGTGCGATACAATCGTTCAAAAAAATGTAACACATGTTCAAAATTAACAGGATCTTAACAAAGGTAGCGTACACTACAGAAGGGGAGCGATGCTGATGGTTATCTTGCAGCGTGGTAAATTGAAAATCTAGCGTAGTCGCAGCGTGGGAGGTGAATGAGATGAATAAGAAATTGATAGCCGTATTATCCATAATATTGATACTGCCACTGATAGCCTGTAGTCAGTCGACGGTACCAGCAGTAGGTGAGGTGCTCAAATCGGATAAGGAGCGGATGAGTTCGCCGGATGTCAGTGCGAGTGAGCAAGCATTGCTGGTGGAAGGAAACAGCGCCTTCGCCTTCGAGCTTTATCAGGCCCTGAAGGAGGAGGAAGGCAATCTTTTTTACTCTCCCTACAGCATCTCACTGGCGCTGGCAATGGCATATGCTGGGGCGCGCGGCGAGACTGCTCAACAGATGGCCGATACCCTTCAGTTCATGCTTGGACAGAATAAGCTGCACCCGGCATTCAACTGGCTGGATGCTGAACTTGCCAGCAGGGGCGAAGGCGCTGCCGGTAAGGATGAGAAGGGATTCAGGCTAAACATTGCTAACTCCATCTGGGGACAAAAGGATTATGAGTTTCTTATCAGCTTCCTCGATGTCCTGGCCGAGAACTATGGTGCCGGGCTCAGAATACTGGACTTCATGACGGAACCAGAAGAGTCCCGCATCACAATCAATGATTGGGTCAGTAACCAGACGGAAGGTCGGATCGAAGACCTTATCCCGCCAGGTGCCATTGATGAACTGACCCGCCTTGTGTTAACCAATGCTATCTACTTCAATGCTGCCTGGAAGTACCCTTTCAATGGGAATACAACAGCAGAGGGCCCATTCTACCTGCTTGACGGCGGGCAGGTAATAGTGCCGATGATGAAGCAGACAAAGTTATTGGGCTACGCCGAGGGAGAAGGATACCAGGCAGTCGAGCTGCCATATGACGGCGATGAACTCTCCATGGTGATTCTGCTTCCTGCATCCGGGAACTTTGAGGCTTTTGAGCAAGGACTTCAGTCTCAGCAGGTCAGTGATATCATAGACGGTCGGCAATCTAGGGAGGTTCACCTGACCATGCCCAAGTTTGAATTTGACTCAGAGTTCCGCCTGGGGTATACCCTCGCCCAGATGGGCATGTCTATTGCCTTTTCTGGTGACGCCGATTTCTCCGGAATGACTGGTAATCGTGAGCTGTCCATATCAGACGTGGTGCACAAGGCATTCGTTTCGGTGGATGAAGCTGGCACTGAGGCTGCTGCTGCCACCGGAGTGTTTATGCCAAGTTCAGGTCCACCTGAGCCTTCTGCGGAGGTCACCATAGACCGCCCCTTTATCTTCCTGATTCGCGACATCAAGACGGGTGCCATCATCTTTGTCGGGCGCGTCCTGAATCCTGCTGCATAGGTAAACGCTCCCAGTATTGCACGAAAGCCTGTGTTGTTACCTCTAGCGTAACAATACGCCAGATTGTTGCATCCCCCCGTCTTTGGCTCTAGGGGCGACACTCGGGGAACTGCCAACGCCTAAGGTGG
>CAYGYF010000221.1:0-2898 GCA_964354065.1 uncultured Dehalococcoidia bacterium
GAACAGGAGTTCTTAAAAGAAGTCGATACGTGAGGGTCGTGGGTTCGAGTCCCATCGCCCGCTCCAGCGACCGCAAGGCATACCCCGCTGGCGGGCGGAGGATGACGACGCCAGTTGGGCGTAAGAGGCGAAACGGCGGACGGGTTCAGGCCCGAGCGGACAGTGCTGTCCCGCACGCCCTGCTTGCTCTGGCGTCCGTCTTGGCCGATATCGCAGGAGGGATCGCGGAAAGCGACGATGTGGCGCCTCCTCGCACACCACCCGCTCTTGTTTCCTCATTCCGAGGCGCCGACATCATCCGCCGGTTATTAAGCCAGAGGCGTGGGGCGTAGAGGGACAAGCCCCGTCTCCCACCAGTATCTCGCGTCCTCTGCCGCGACTTTGTGGAGTCGCTGAAGAGGGAGCGCCTCCGCGCCAGGGAAGCCGTCGCCAGGTCGCCCACCAGCCCGGTCGTCGCGTTTCTGGAAGAAAAGCTCGGATGCCGCGCGAGCAAGCCGAGGGAACCCTGGGACGAGGCAATGGCCGCCCTGGCCGAGAGCCTGCGGGAAGGGATACCGTGGTGCTGGCAGGAGCTGCGGGCCGTAGAGATGGTGCTGGACGAGGTGGCGGAGGAGTTCGACGGCGAGGACCCCCTCCTGCCCCCGGTGCGAGAAGTCCTCGGCAAGACCCGCCAGGATCTCACTGAACTCCACTCCTCGCTGCAGTACGTGGACGCCGAGGTCGATCTCCCGGAGCCCCATGAGGAGCGGGTTGCGTGGCTCAGACAGCGGCTACTGCGCGTGGTGGCTGGTGAGCCCTAGAAGGCGGCGCCGGAGCTGCGTCAGGTCGGGCTGGACACGAGGTCTCTGAAGCGGCCGGACATCTCCAACATGGGGCCGCTGTCTGGCTAACCCTGAAGGATTGCGCTGCATTCCTCTCAGAAAACCACTGTCAGAAGACCCTTGTATCTGTCTTCAGCTTTCACTTCCCTTGGGCACCCATCTCAGTGGTAGGCACCCGAGGAAGGGAAGAACTGAGGTCTCTGCTCCTGGATCACCGGCTTTGCGGGTACTTCTTGCCAAGAGCTTCCAGATCCGCTCTTGCCAGGTCCTCAGGAGTCATGGCCACCCGAAATCTCACGCTGGCATTCAAAGTGAGGTAGAACGGCTCGGCAAGGGCAGGAATCTTAGATGCTTCTGGCAGGTCGACGATAAGGATGCCCCCTCGCTGCCCGTTCTCTTCTGAGAAATACGCTGCCTCGGGCTTCACGTCGTTGAGCGCTTTCTGTAGCGTTGCGCCCGCTGTGCCGTTCCTGACAAGCGTGTTAAACGGCTCTGGCGGAAAATCGATGTGCATTATCATCCTCATCGGTGTCCTCCTTGATCTGAATACTCGGGCAGACCGTCGATGGTCTCACCAGAAGTCATGGCTCTAGCGCTTGGCGTAGTTGCTGGCGCCGGCCCAATCGATGAGTACGACCGGCTCGTCGCCCACGACCCAGGCATCGTGGCCCGGGGGCAGCGCCGTGATCTCGCCAGCGCCGACCTCAAACTCGGTGCCATCCGACATGACGACGTGGATGCGGCCAGACACGTGATACTGGAAATGTGGAGCCTCGCACCACTCTGTCCCGGCAATGGGCTTTACGTGTTGTGACCATCTCCATCCCGGCTCCAACGTGAGCCGACCAACTACCCCGCCACCTATCTTTACCAGATCGAGCTTTCCCTTCTCGAACGTTCGCACCTCGTCTGGTGAACTCAGGTTCTTTCGCTCGGCCTTTGCCATATCCCCTTTCCTCCTTTCCTCCTTGCAGAATCTTATAGTTATACGACGGTGAACGCGATCTGGTTTTCTCGGTGGGAACGGCGACGACGGTCGGCCGCGACGACCGGACACTATGTGCCGTTCGTGGTGGCGGTGGGGTGGGGGTGCCTTCTTCCCTTGCCAACCCTCGCGGCTGCGCGTGGTATGGGGCCGTCAAAGCGGCCCGGTTCATTGGAGGTGAGCCAGCATCCCTACGGCCAGGCGGTGCTTGCAGAAGTGGCCGCTGCCGTGGAGAAAGCCTACAATTGAAGCACGACCGCGCCGGAGCGGGCGCGTCGAGTGGAGTCACGGACAGATGCTGGCGCTGCAAGAGATAAGGCGTAAGAAGCTCCAGTTCGGACTCATAAGCCTGATTGTGGGGCTGGTGGTCTACCTGTTGGTGATGATCAGCGCCCTGGGCAGCGGCCTGCTCTCGGCCATGTCCGGTGCGGTGAACTCGTTCGATGCCGACCTGGTGGTGTTCAGCGCCGATTCCAACGACAGCTTCCTAAGAAGCGAGCTCGCGGCCGACCAGCGTGACGCCATAGCTGAGGTAGGGGGGGCAACGGGAGGGATCGGGTACCTGGCAGCGACGGCCCAGGAGGACTCGCTGACCCAGGACGTGGCTCTCTTCGGCTTCGAGCCGGGGAGCGTCGCTGAGCCGGCCGTCCGCTCGGGCCGCGCTCTCGCGCGCGAGGGCGAGATCCTGATCGACCGGAGCCTATCGCGGTCCAGCGGCCTGAAGGTCGGTGACCAGATCACTATGCGCAATGCCCTGATAAACTATAACTTCACCATCGTCGGTGGAGTTGACGAGGGGCAGTTCCTGGGGCTGCCGTCGGCCTACGTGTTCCTGGATCAGTGGCGTGAGATGCGCTATCCCGGACACGGACAGGACGCCCCGGCCGCCAGCGTCATCCTGGCGCGAGGGCACACGGATAACCTCGGCGCTCGCGTTGAAGCGGCCGTGCCGAATACTAGTGCGCTATCCAAGAGCGATGCCATAAGGGCGATAGGAGGCGTGACTCAGCAGCAGCAGGTGGTGATGACCATAGAGCTCTTCGGCTTCGTCATCGGGGCACTGGTCATCGGCTCCTTCTTCTTCGTCCTAAC
>CAYGYF010000222.1:0-2890 GCA_964354065.1 uncultured Dehalococcoidia bacterium
TCACCTCGGCTAGTGAATCGATTGCCAGGCAGGGCAACCTGAAGCCATTGAGAGAGTATCTCGTGGAACAGGGGAGGTTCAAGAATCTTACCGAAGAGCAAATCGAAGCACTGCAGCACTGGGTAGACGCCCGGTGGAAGCGTTGCCTGCAGCGGGCAGGCAATTTATAGTATTTGTCCGGAGGTTTTCTCGGGAGGGAGAAACCACAATGATAACCGCGTGCTTGAAAGAGTCGGGCCGATGTCTAGTGCTTCCTTGACCGCAGATTCTCCTTCATCTCGTCTCGCGCATCGACGGAGTACGAGTGACTGCAACCAAGATGCCTTCAGAGCCCAGAAAACGGGTCACTATTTACCCCCAGGGCTACTACGTTGAGCGACTCTAAGATCCATTTCAAATGATGTGAGTGTCCTGCTTCTGGTTGTTATGCGCAGCTGCCCCATCATTTCAATTCCTCGATGATTTGGGAAAGAGGTAAAACTCTTGCGAAACCCTTGCGAAGGACTCTCAACTCTGGGTCCTGCAAAGAAGGATCGTCAGTTGCCGTTATATCACTACCGAAGACAACTCTAAATCCTCTTTCGTAGGCTTGCCGAGCAGTAGTGCCACAGCAGAAGCTCGTGAGTGTTCCGCAAATGATGACTGTGTCCCTTTCGAGATTCTTCAGAATTGTCTCCAACGGTGTATCGTAGAATGCACCGTACGATGACTTGCGGATCATAATGTCATTCTGCATCGGTGCTAATTCGTGCCATATCGTGCCGTCCTTGAACCAAGATGGATCCCCTCTGCCAAGCTGGTGATATCGGTTCGGCATCAAGCCGCTAGTCTTTGGTCGATCAAGGTAATGGTGCGTATGGGCAAAGGCTGTGAACACAATCGGAATGTCCCTCGATCGACAATGATCGACAAGCGTTTTGATGCGATGTACTATTTCAGTCGCTTCTGGCACCCAATATGGTGTCCAACCTGGTTTCACGAATTCGTCCTGCATGTCGATAACCAGCAATGCGCATCTGTTCGCCTCAATATCGAATCGGGCGTTACCTTCATCGTATGCCTTCTTGGCGAGAACGTGGACTTCTTCCTCTGTAAACTGATGTGAGTTCATGTGCACCTCATCTTGTGTCGTTGATTCTGATGCTGCAGTTTCGCATGATGTCCGCGGCTACCCCAAGTTGCACGGTCGGCGAAGCCGATTGGCACGTATTCTTGCGTATACAAGAAGCGCGGTTAAGTGCAATTTGGGTGAGGGCAGTGCTCCGCGCGAACCAAATAGCCGCTGTTATGTGCCGTCGGTTGCGTACCATTTATTAATGGGCTTCGAGTACTTTCTCTTTATTCTCAGTGCATCACTCAAGTGGACTACCTGATGTCGGGTGATCGGCATCAATAGTATCCCAGCCACTGTTTTTCTTCCCCAAAAATCGACAAGCCACCTTGAACCTTCAACTCTCAATACTCCACCTTCATCAAGTATTCGTTTTAATTGGTTCGCAGTCATCTTCCTTCTTAAATCGAGTGGTTTCAAATGCGCTATAATGTTTTGAGTTTTCCTGCCTACTGCAATTCTATAATTCCGCAGTTCATTCATACTGATTGCAAGACTAAAACCTTCAATCTCTTCATCAGTCATTGCATTTCCGGTATCTTTGACGGTTACATTTAATTTACATAAGTAATTATCATTGAACACCTGAATATCGTCAGCAATGAGTATATTTGCTGTCAGATCTTCTATTCTCGTAATATGCCATAGATTCCATGCGATGGTCGCATTTCTATTTCTTGTTCTTGTTCTTGGCACTACCCTGAAGACCTCTTCACTCAACCCCTTCCACAATTCATCTTCGTAAGTTACAAAATCACAGCCGCTCATTTGTGCAGTATGCACAAGGGTATGCATATCCAAGCAAAGTCTAATCGCTTCATCAAACTTCTCAGGTTCCGAGAGAATCGCTTGTAGCAACGCTTGTTTAGGATTCCATTCTTTTGCGACATTGATCACGCTAAGGTCCTTTCTTTTCTAGTAAGTATTCATATGCCTTTCGATGATGATCATCTTCAGCTGCCCAATCTCTATACGTTTGACATGGAAATTCTGAACAATCGGAACAAAAATCCAAATGCTTCTGGTAAACACAGCATTCAAGCAGTTTACAATCAGGAGACCAATGGGATTTCGTTCGATCAGACCTGCACCCATCACACCATATGGAGTTCAGATCTACATTCTGACTTTTCCAATATGATAATTCTTCCTCTGTCCTGCTATGAATTGAACAATTGCTGCAATTGATACCGCAAGGCGCAACCCATGTGTTCGGATCGTTCATGCTGTGCTCCTCCATAGGAGAATTAAGCTAAAGGATTCTTCCTTGTTTGCCGCCACATTTCGATCAAAAACTGTAGTTCAAGAACGATAAGAAGTTACCTTTATTTGGCGGAGGGAGAGGGATTCGAACCCTCGACCCCGATTTAACTCGGAGTAAGCGCTTAGCAGGCGCCCGCACTAGACCACTATGCGATCCCTCCGCTTCTGGAGACTCAATTCATTATGCCATACGTCTGATGAATCAACAAACTATGAAATCTCTGCGCAGTCGAAGCGGAAAAAGACTAGGACAGCTTGGACCCTATCTTACTAACTTGCACCTGTCAGTTTCTTCTCAGGCTGGAGGCTCACCTCTCCTTTTGTTGATAGGGCCGCAATGCTTTCAATGCGGCAACAGAAGGCGCCGGCAGGCGCAGCAACCTCGACTGTTTGTCCGATTTGTTTGCCCAGGATTGCTTTGCCCAGGGGAGAAGCAACAGAAAGTCTACCCTTGACTGGATTTGCTTCCCGCGGGTCGACTAGAGTATAGCTGAAGTCTTTGTCTGAGGATGACTC
>CAYGYF010000223.1:0-2878 GCA_964354065.1 uncultured Dehalococcoidia bacterium
TCAGTGCAATAGCCTTTTCCTCTTTCACTTGGAACGAGACCATAGCCTAGTTCCAACATTTTCATATAGAGATTAAGCATGTTGGAATGCCAAATGTAACCAATTTTGCTTCCGTCTTTCTTCTCGATGAAAAACCATTTCCGCTCAAAAGGGTCAACCTCAGGAAAACATGCCTTCTCCATCTCAGCCCTACGCACTGCAAACGGACCCATGTATTCACCGAGGAATTCAGTGTTGTTAAACCATTCTGTAATTTGTGGTAGGTCCTCTTTCTCCATTACCCTCAGATTCACATTCTTTCCTTCAAGCAATTCTATTCACCATGTGTTGTGTTTTCTGTGTCAGTTCTTATGACTTGTGATTACTCTACGCATAGAGGAACTGCGATGAAAAACTTCTAAGGACTCCTTGAAATCTTGGTTTTAGTTCTCTATGGTCTTGTCTAGTTCTGGTATTGCTTTAGTGGAAAACTTTGCTATTCTCTAGTACCCTTCTTTTTATCATTGAGAAATACTAAATCATTACTGCATAAAGTCTGTTTTGTTCAGTAGTATCTAATGTTCAACTTCAAGCATTTGAAGGCACAACATAAAAACCTGTAATTCTTTTTGCTAGTCAAAACTTCAGCCAAGATGAAACATGCTAAGACTTATCTGCACTTTGCTCGTTTCTGGCTCATTTTTCGATGGTTTGCAGGCGTAGCGCTTTTCCCGGAAGCTCTCTTGTATGCTTGCCATTAGCTATGACTACTTTCCCATTCACAATCACATACTTGATTCCAACTGGATATTGATGAGGGCTGGCGTAAGTTGCCGTATCTCCAATCTTTTCTGGATTAAACACAGTAATGTCAGCCCACATCCCTTTTCTGAGTAGCCCTCGATCTTTTAGTCCAAGCTTCTGGGCTGGGAAAGAGGTCATCTTCCTAATCGCATTTTCAAGTGTTAACAGCTTCTTTCTCCTCACGTATTCGCCTAAGACTCTTGGAAACGTCCCATAGGTTCTCGGATGAGGCTTGCCCTTTCCCAATACGCCATAAGGCGCTGTTGCAGAGCTATCAGACCCGATCATAGAAACAGAATGTCTCAGCACAGCACGCATATCCCTTTCACACATGGTGAAGAGCACGATTGCAACAGAAGCCTTCTCTTCTATCAATAAATCGAAAACAAAATCAAATGGATCGATTATCTTTTGCTCTGCGATTTCTGCAATGGTCTTGCCCTCATATTCTCTATGTCCCTTGCAATAGACTATCATTATGGTGTCCCAACCATCAGCCACAGAAAGCCTCGATTGCCCCTCTTTCATCTCTTGTCTCAATCGCTTGCGGATTTCACGGTTTTTCAGCCTTTCAACCAGTTTTTCTATGCCGCCTTCCCAAGCATGTGCCGGAAGCAACGCGTCTAGCCCCGTACTTCCAGCCAGATAAGGATACACGTCGCAAGTAACGTCAACTCCTATGCTTCTTGCTTCGTCAATCATCTTGAGAGTTTGCTTCACTTTTCCCCAATTAGACTTGCCTGAGGCTTTATGATGAGAGATTTCAACAGGGACCCCGGCTTTCTTGCCGATTTCTATTGCCTCTTTCACAGAATCGACGAGGGCTTCTCCTTCGCCTCTTATGTGAGAAGTGTATATCCCTCCATACTTGGCAACGATTTTGCAGAGCTCAATCAATTCCTTAGTATCAGCGTAACAACTTGGCGGATAGATCAAGCCGGAAGACAAACCAACGGCTCCTTCTTCCATGGTTTCAGCTAGAACCTCTTTCATCTTCTCAAGCTCACTCCTAGAAGATCGCCGAGAGTCATATCCCATCACAAGCGCACGTATATTTCCATTGCCAACCAAAGGCACCACATTCAACGCAATGCCATTCCTTTCCAGTCTTTTCAAATACTCGTCCATGCTAGACCAATCCAGCTTCAACTTTGCTTCTTCCAGAACTGGGGATGTTTCTTTGATCTCTTCTTTCAAAAAGTCATTAAGAGGCGCGGCTGAAGAACCACAGTTCCCAATAACCTCCGTCGTTACTCCTTGCCTGACTTTGCTTTCTGCAAGAGGATTGACTAAGAGCGAAAAGTCAGAGTGTGCATGCATGTCGATGAAGCCTGGAGCCACAACTAATCCCTCAGCTTCCAGGACTTTCTTAGACTCTGACGAAGATAGCTCGCCTATATCACCTATCCGTCCATCTCTAATCCCCACTTCCGCTCTAAACCAAGGATTACCAGTTCCATCAACAATAATCCCATTTTTCACGACTAGGTCAAACAAGGCTGTCTCATCCTGAGAGTCAACATTTCTCCAGAAATGCAATAAAATCTTTCCCCTACTCAACTGCATGCTTTAAAAGTCTGGCGTGCTTCGAGTTCAAACACCAGAGAGTCTGGCAGTTAGTTCATTACGTAACTGGTGAATGGTGTAATTGGTTCAAAGCCAAGCAGAATCCTGTTATGGCAAGTACGTTTTCAACACACCATCCCCATTAAGAGACTTCGTGGGAGGGGTAGCAACATAGAACGTCTAGGACCTTGTTCAAGAAAGGCGTGCGCTACTTGGGTCGCAACAATGTAAGGAGAAATAATCCGCTCAGCGCGGGCGTGCGCTATATGCTTCAGCATCATAATGAGGATTCTTAGTCCCGCATGTTCCGCAGAACTTCTCCGTTATAGCTACAAGTTTCTTGCATTCTTTGCAATCATACATCAATTGCTTACCACAATCCGTGCAGAACTTCTTCTCCAAGTTATCTGTTCCACATGAACACCGAACCACAGTCTACAACCCCATTATTAGTGTCTGTTCCGCGTTCTTAAATCATTCTACAATAGTCAACTAATGCTAAGACTCAATGGAGAGATTATCAACAGAA
>CAYGYF010000224.1:0-2860 GCA_964354065.1 uncultured Dehalococcoidia bacterium
CCACACGCAGTGGAGCGGGATCAACACCGCGCCCACCTGGGATCTCGCCTCGTACCTGAAGGGCCAGATCGTGCAGACCAACGTGCAGTTCGGCCGTTACACCTCGGCCCGCGCGCCGCGGCAGATGGCCATGACGCTGCGCTTCCAGTTCTAAGATTCCGTGGGACAGGCTTCAGCCTGTCGCTTGTAGGGTTTGCGAGCCGCCTGCGGCCTGCCGCAGGCGGTTCGCTTTCTCAGGGGCCAACTGCGGATGAGTCGCCCCACACGACGCGCCGGCAAATCACTTCTTGCGGGCGCCGGGATCCCAGATGGTGGCCGCGATGAACCGCTCAGTAAAGGGCTGCTCCGCGAAGTAATAGACACTGACGATCTTGCCGTCGGGCCGCTGCGCACTGCGCACGTAGCCAAGATCCCAGGCGGCGCCGTCCTTGCGCAGGACGATCTCCTCGCTCCAGGTCCGGCCTGCGTTTTCACTGAGCCGTGCCCGGATGCCATAGGGTTCACCGCGATAGCCATAGGTGAGGCAGATCCGGCCATCCCCGAGCCGGATCATGCTGGGCGGGTTGCCGCTGTGTCCGCCCGTGAACGGCGCGGGCCGGCACAGGTATCGCCAGTGCGCGCCGTTGTCCGTGGTCTCATAAAGGTCGATCCAGTCGCGCTGCTGGTCCTGCTTGACGCGGACGGCCGTGATCATCCGTTGCGGTGACAGCCGGACGGTGGACGGCATGATGGCGAAGCCCTCCGGCTCCTCGCCGATCCAGGAAAGGAACTCCCAGGTCAATCCGCCGTCGGTGGTCCGGGCACACAGGGGGCGCCCTTCCCGACCGTTCTTCTTGGAGGCGGTCACGAACACGAAGGCATCGCGCTCGCCGTTGATGATGTAGTCCGTGCGCGCGGCGATCCCGAGCTGGCCGAGCAGCGGGAACTCGTACGGTCCTCTCCACGTTTTGCCTCGATCCGTGGAGTAGAAAAAGCGCGAGGGGCCCTTATTGGTGTCCGTCAAGCGGATGGTCATGGCAAAACCGGGATGCCGGAAATTCATCGGCTCCCGCAACGGAGTGACGGCCGCACCGCCCTGTTCGGGAGGGAGCAGCGAGGGCGGCGCCTCGATCGCCCAGGTCTTCCCGCCGTCCAGACTGCGCGCCAGCCGCGGCTGTTCCGGCTTGCTGGAGTCGTACTGGTGCCGGTCGGGAGATTTCTTCTGAAAGTAGGCCGCGCTGAACCCAACCACGATTTCGTTGCCCCAGGACCAGATCCCGTGATTGGCCGGCCAGCCGCCGAAGCGGCCCGCTTCCTTGTAAACCACGAGGTGCTCGAGCACGGCCGGCGGGGCGGCCGCAAGCGGCCCCACGCAAAAAAGCGACACGGCGCCGGCCACAGTGAGCTGGAGTTTCATCTGCCGCCCCCTACGGTTTCTTCATCAGCCAGACCTCGGCTACCTGGCAACCCCGGCCAGAGCCTCCCAGGCCTGGCGTCCTATACCATTTGAGCCGGAGCTCCCCATCCTGGGTGGCCGCCGCCGGGATGTCGAACTCCATCGGCCTCGGCGGGAATTCCTGCTTGATAAGGGGATGGATTTCGTGTTTGTCATCCGCCACCAAGCGGATTCCCGCTGCCCTTTCGCCGGCGTAGACTACCCGCAACCTGTACTGCGCGGCTGGATCCAGGTCTGGATAACGCATCTCGAACGGGGCATCGACCAACGATTCGGCGTGGTTCTTCCAAGAGAAACGCCAGGGGACTTGGGAGAAGCGACCGCCGTCAGCGAAGCCCACGAGCGAGGATTCGAGGAAATCCGGATCTTTGTCGTACCCGAGCCCGCGCACCAGGTGGGGTTGGCGGGTGAGGTTGCCCAGGTCATCGTAGAACCCGCCCGGGCCGGGATTGGTCCAGTTGACGATCTCCTCAATCGCCTTGAGCCGTTCGGCCTCGCTGGCCAGCTTGCGAATTTCGCCGAACCGGTAGACCAGCCAGGGGCGGTCGTTGAGCGGTACGTCGATGGAGTCGAGGTTCGCGCCGCGGCTTACGGCAATCGCCTTGTAGCGCGGCACGCTCAATTGCGCCCGGATGCTCTGGTAGAGCGCTTCGGCCAGCTCGAACACACGCGCCCGCCACGGCTGCGACACGGGATGAGTGACGGCTTGTTCCAGGGTGGCCTCGGCCTCCGACATGGCCGTCAACGAACCGAGCTGCCTGACTACGGCCAGCCGTGCCATCGCCCCGTTCTCCAGCGCGGTTTCATGGATCAGCCGGCTGCGGTTGTACGCGTCATAGTAGGCGCGGTAGAGCAACTGCTGGAAGCGCCAGTTCAGCAGCACCTGCGGGGTGGCGGCCCGCTCCAACTCCTGGAACTGTTCGAGCGTGGTGTACACGCCTGCGTTGGTGAGCAACGGCCCCTGCCAGTTGCGCTCCAGCGCCATGATGCCTTGGGCGACGGCCTCGGCATAGCGATCGCCGATGAAATACCGGCCGAACTCGCGCAGGATGTCCACCACGTTGGCCTGGGGGTCCCAACCGAGCGCGCTCCACAGGAACTTGTTGACGTCGTCGTTGCATCCTTCCGAGTAGGTCAGGAAGCCGATGCCGTAGTCCTGATTCAGCCGGAAGATCCGGGCCTGGGAGGTGGGCCGCGGATTGATGCCCTCGCGGCCTTCCGTCAGGGCATAGGCGGTGTCCCAGTCCGGCACTGGGTACTGCGAATGGGTGCTGTGGGTAATATCGGGGTAGAAGCGGATCGGATACTTGCCGGGGACGCGCTCGCGCAGCTCCCGGTAGCTGACGCGGATCTGCGGTCCGAAGACGATGCCCCTGAGCCAGGCCGGCTCCGGCTTCATCAGCGCGTAGAACTCCTCCATCCACT
>CAYGYF010000225.1:0-2860 GCA_964354065.1 uncultured Dehalococcoidia bacterium
ATGGGGATGGGGTTGCTGGCCAGGGTCATGAGGGCGTTGTTGAGGGGCAACAGCCGGCGGTGGATGCTGGCCGCCTCCTCGGTGCGGCCAGCCAGGAAGCTCTCGATAAGCTGCCGCATCTGGAGGCCGGTGAGGTGGGAGAGGACGCAGATGACGCCGTAGCCGCCGACGGCAAGGATGGGCAGGGTGTCGCCGTCATTGCCGCTCCAGACGCGGAAGCCCTCGCGGGCGCCCTCGACGATGGCGGCGATCTGCTCGAGGTTGCCGCTGGCCTCCTTCACCCCGGCGATGTTGGGGATGCGCGACAGGCGGAGGGTGGTCTGCGGCGTCATGTTGGTGCCGGTACGGCCGGGGATGTTGTACATGATGCAGGGGAGGCTGGTGGCCTTGGCGATGGCCTCGAAGTGGCGGAAGAGCCCCTCCTGAGTGGGGCGGTTGTAGTAGGGCACGGTGAGGAGGAGGCCATCGACGCCGGCCTTCTCCGCCTGGCGGGAGAGCTCGATGCTCTCGGCGGTGCTGTAGGTGCCGGTGCCGGCGATAACGGCGCCGCGGCCGTCCAGGGCCGCCTTGACCTCGGCGAAAAGGCGCAGCTTCTCGTCGTGGGTGAGGGTAGGAGCCTCGCCGGTGGTGCCGGCCACGACTACGCCGTCGCTGCCGGAGTCGAGCAGGGCCTGGGCCAGGCGACGGGCCTGGGGGTAATCCACCTCCCCCTGGTCGTCGAAGGGGGTCACCATGGCCGTCAGCAGTCGTCCGAACTCTGCCATCGCCACACCTCCCTAGATCAGGTTACGGGCAATGAGTTCCTCGGCGATCTGGATGGAGTTGAGGGCCGCCCCCTTGCGCAGGTTGTCGGACACCACCCACATGGCGATGCCGTTGAGGTGGGAGGCGTCCTGGCGGAGGCGGCCCACGAAGACGTCATCGCGGCCGGCCGCCGTCCAGGGCTGAGGGTAGAGGCTGATGCTGGGCTCGTCCTGGACGGTGATGCCGGGTGCCTCCTGGAGAAGGTTGCGAATCTCGTCCACCGTCATCGGGCGGCTCAGCTCGACGTGCAAGGCGGCGCTATGCCCGACGAACACCGGCACCCGCACGCAGGTGGCAGAGACCAGCAGGTCGGGCTCGTGCATGATCTTACGCGTCTCCTGGATCATTTTCCACTCTTCCTTGGTGTAGCCGTTGTCCAGGAAGACATCGATCTCAGGCAGGAGGTTGAAGGCGATCTGATGGGGATAGACATGAGGGACAGTGTTCTTGCCATCGAGCACCGCCCGGGCCTGCTCTGTCAGCTCGCTGACAGCGCGGGCGCCGGTACCAGAGACCGCCTGGTAGGTATCAACGATGATGCGGCGGATAGGGTTGACCTGGTGAATGGGCCAGAGGACGAGGACGATGGGGGTGGTGGAGCAGTTGGGGATGGCGATGACGCCCCGATGGTTCTCCAGGTCATCGCCGTTGACCTCGGGCACCACCAGGGGCACCTCGGCCTCCATGCGCCAGGCGGAGCTATCGTCGATGACGACCGCGCCCGACTTGGCGGCGACGGGGACCAAGTTACGCGAGATCTCCGTGGTGGCCCCGAAGAAAGCGATATCCGTCCCCAAGAAGGAATTGTGGTTGGTCTCCTCCACCTCCAGTTCTCGCTCGCCGACCAGGAGCTTCTTGCCAACAGAGCGAGGGGAGGCGAGCAAGCGGAGGGACTTGATGGGAAAGCGGCGCTGGAGGAGCATTCTGATGAGCTCCTGCCCGACCAAGCCGGTGGCTCCGACGATGGCTACGTTCAGTTCTCTGGCCATGAAACCCCCGTTCCCTCCAGTCTAAGGAGACGGCTACACCCGCCCAAGGCTTGCCCTGGCGGCTCGAAAATATTAGCCTATGGCGCGCCTATCCGCAAGCGTACCAGCACGACGGGTAGCGTGCCAACGGTTCATGATCTACTTCGTGGGTCGGCTAGTCGAGGCCGATGAGCTTGTCGAGGCCCACCACGAGCTCCTGGCGGTTCATCACCTCTTTGGTCGCCAGAAGGACGCCGGGGATGAAGGACTCGCGGCTGGTGGAATCGTGGCGGATAGAGAGGGTCTGGCCCAGGGTGCCGAGGATGACCTCCTGGTGGGCGACCAGCCCCGGCAGCCGCACGCTGTGGATGGAGATGCCGTCGAGGAGGCCGCCGCGGGTGCCGGCCAGGGTCTCCTTGGCGGTGGGCGGATGCTCGAAGGGGCGACCGCGGGCCGAGAGCATGGCGCGGGCGGTGGCGATAGCCGTGCCCGAGGGCGCATCGGCCTTCTTTTCGTGGTGCAGCTCGATGATCTCGGCGTAGTCGAAGTGGCGGGCGGCGACCCTGGCGAGATGGATCATGAGCACGGCACCGATGGCGAAGTTGGCGGCCACCACCGCCCCCAGCCCCTTCTGGCGACAGTCGCGCTCCAGCTCTCTCAGGAACTCATCGGAGAGGCCGGTGGTGCCGATGACCAGGCGAGCGCCAGCGTCGAGGGCGGCGCGGGCCATGGTGGGAGTCCACTCGGCGTTGGTGAAATCGACGACGACCTGGGGGCGAGTGCGGGCGAAGAGGGCGGCCGGGTCGGTGCTGAAGGGGACGAGGCCGGAGCCGTCGGGCAGGGAGAGGAACTCCTCGGCGGAGAACTTCTCCAGGACGCCCACCGGCTCCAGGTCGGGATGGCGGCAGAGGGCGTGGAGGACCTCCCGTCCCATGTTGCCGGTGCCGCTGACTGCTACCCTGATCGCCATCCGAGGTGCCTGCCTGAGTCAGCCCTATCCGCCAACGGGGAGATTACCAGCGTCTGCCCAGGGGCGGCCGGGGAGGCGGGGGTGGGCCGGGCGGGCCCGAGGGCTCGCCGCGGCCGCG
>CAYGYF010000226.1:0-2858 GCA_964354065.1 uncultured Dehalococcoidia bacterium
ACCACGCAGCCCATGACGGCCACGGTGATGGGCTTGCCCAGCTTCTGGAAGTGCTCCTCCACCTGATTGGCGAGGGGGATGAGATCGACTTCGATGCGGCCGCAGGTGGGGCAGGCGATGATGGTGGGGCCGCGCTGGCGCAGGTTCAGGGCCCTGAGGATGTCGTAGGCCACCGGTATCTCCTCCCGGGGGTCGGCGGACAGGGAGACGCGGATGGTATCGCCGATGCCCTCGGCCAGGAGCAGGGCGATGCCAACGGCGTTGCGTATCGAGCCGCTGCGGAGGGTGCCCGCCTCGGTGATGCCCAGGTGGAGGGCGTAGGGAGTGCGGCGGGCGATCTCCCGATAGGCGGCCACGGTGGTGGGCACATCGAAGGCCTTGAGAGAGACCTTGATGGCATCGAAGTCCATCTCCTCCAGGAGGCGGATCTCCCACAGGGCGGCGTCCACCATGCGCTGCCACTTGGGGGGAGGCAGTTGGCCGTCGCCCAGGGCAGGCAGGGGTGGCAGGCTGCCCTCGTTTACGCCCACCCGAATGGGCACCTGGCGCTCTTTGGCGGCCCGCACCACCGCCCGCACCTTCTCCGGGTCGCGGATGTTGCCAGGGTTGAGGCGCAGGCCGTGCACGCCCGCCCGCAGGGAAGCCATCGCCAGGCGGTAGTCGTAGTGGATGTCGGCGATGACCGGCAGGGGCGAGTGGCGGACGATCTCCGGCAGGGCGGCGGCCGCGTGGCGGTCGGGCACGGCCACCCGGACGATCTCGCAGCCCAGCTCGGCCAGCTCGTAGGTCTGGCGCAGGGTGGCTGGGGCGTCGGCGGTGCTGGTGTTGGTCATGGATTGGACGACGATGGGGGCGTCGCCCCCGATCTGTACATCGCCCACCCAGACGGGCTTGGACTGGCGGCGGCGGATGTCCATTCGACAGGCCCTTCGACTACGCTCAGGACAGGCTCAGGACAGGTCCATTAGCGGAAGAGGCTCTCCCCTCGCAGGATGCGCAGGATGTCGAAGTAGGTGACGGCGACGGCCAGGCTGATGATCAGGGCGAAGCCGATGAAGTGGACCAGGGCTTCCTTCTCGGGGGCGACGCGCTTGCCGCGCCTGACGATCTCCAGCAGGACGAACATGATGCGGCCGCCGTCCAACATGGGCAGGGGGAGGATGTTGACGATGGCCAGGTTGATGCTCAACAGGGCGGCGAAGTCGAGCAGGGGCCGGTAGCCCGCCTCTTCCACCACCTCGCCGGTGGCTTGGGCGATGCCCACTGGCCCGGCCACCTGGGGCGTGCCGCCCCCTTTGACCCAGGAGATGACCTCGTTGCGGGCCAGCGTCAAGGCCTCGACGGTGGTCTGGACGCCCTTGGGGATGGCTTGCCAGGGGGGGAAGGCTTCCGATTCAGTCATTCCCGGATAGAGGGGCGCTATCACGATGCCGGTGGGGCCCTGGCGCCTCTCTTTGCCTTCGCTGTCAACGTAAGTGGGAGGAGACCAGCGGGCGTAGACGGGAATCTCCTTGAACTCGCCCTGCTGCTTGACCCGCATGGTGATGGTCTCGCCCAGGTTCAGGCGGATCTGGGTGCCCACCTCCTGGGTGTTGCGCACTTCGTGGCCGTTGATGGCCAGGATGACGTCGCCTGCCTGAAGGCCGGCCTTCTCGGCGGGGGAGTCAGAAATCACCTGGGCGATCTGGGTGAGGCCCACCGGCACGGCGCGAGGGATCATGAAGCTGACGGTGAACAGAAGGACAGGGAGCAGGAAGTTCATGGTTGAGCCGGAGGAGAGGACGAGCAGGCGTACCCAGTGGGGCTTGGCGGCCAGGCTGGCCGGATCGCCGGGGTCTTCCTCGCCCAGCATGCGCACGAAGCCTCCCAGGGGCAGGGCGTTGATGGAATAGATGGTCTCGCCAATCTGCTTTCCCCAGAGGCGGGGCGGGAAGCCCAGTCCGAACTCCTGCACCCGCACGCGGGTGATCTTGGCGGTGATGAAGTGCCCCAGCTCGTGGGCGATGATCAGGACGATTAGGATGGCGACGAAAGGAAGGAGCGACTGGAGGAACATATCAGGCCTTGGTCCTGAGCCAGTCCTCGGCCCACTGGCGGGCCCAGGCGTCGGCGGCTAGCACCTCCTCCAGGTCGGGCTGGGAGCTTCCCTGGTGGGCCGACAGGGACGCCTCGATCACCTTGGCGATGTCCAGGAAGCTGATGTGACCGCCCAGGAAGTGCTCCACCGCGACCTCGTCGGCGGCGGCCATTACGGCTGGAAACGTGCCGCCGCGACGGCCCGCTTCCAGGGCCAGGGCCAGGCAGGGAAAGCGCTTGAGGTCGGGCTGGGAGAAGCCCAGGGAGCCAACGCGGGCGAGGTCCAGGCGCTTCACCCTGTCCATGGGCAAGCGCTCCGGATAGGTTAGGGCGCACTGAATCGGCAGGCGCATGTCTGGCATCCCCAACTGGGCCTTGGTTGACCCGTCACAAAACTCCACCAGGGAGTGGACGATGCTCTCGCGATGGAGCAGCACTTCGATCTTATCAAACGGCACTCCAAACAGCCAATGGGCCTCGATGGCCTCCAGCCCCTTGTTGAGAAGGGTGGCGCTATCGACGGTTATCTTGTGGCCCATCTCCCAGGTAGGATGACGCAGGGCCTGCTCGGGCGTTACCCGCTCCATCTCGTCCAGCGGCCGGTCGCGGAGGGGGCCGCCGGAGCCGGTGAGGATGATGCGGGCGATGTTCTTCCGGTCTTCTCCCCATAGGCACTGCCAGATGGCGCTGTGCTCGCTGTCCACCGGCCGCACCTCTGCGCCGTAGCGGCGGGCCTCGGCCACCACCAGGTGGCCGGCCATCACCAGCACCTCCTTGTTGGC
>CAYGYF010000227.1:0-2854 GCA_964354065.1 uncultured Dehalococcoidia bacterium
TGGTGTTCCAAGACATGTGAGACAGAAAGGGGGTGGAAAGGGGGCGTATCTCCCTGGGCCGGAAAACGCCCTGCTCAGTGATGAGGGCCGTTACCAGCCGCGGCGGCGTCAGGTCGAAGTAGTCGGCGCTGACGGCGCTCATGGCTGCGGCGGAGGAGCCTGCCCTGAGCCTGGCGAAGGAGCCTGCCCTGAGCTTGGCGAAGGGTACACTCGCCCCAGGGTCTCGGCTAGCTGAGGGACGGTCTCGTACTGGCGGATCTCCTGCGGCCGGATCCAGCGTGACTCGACGTGCTCCCAGTCGAGCTGCACCTTCTCCGGGCGGCTCACCTCGAAGAGGAAGGGGTGCACAATCCAGCGGCGGTCGCCGGCTGCGTCCACCACGACCAGCGGCTCGCCCGCTCGCAGCAGCCGCACGTCCTTCTTCCCCAAACCCGCCTCCTCCTGGATCTCGGCGTAGGCCTGAGCGAGGGGCTCCTTCTCCAGGTAGCCGCTGATCCCCGCCCAGCGACCTCGATAGGTGCCCACCTCCTGGCTGCGTCGGAGGAGCAGGATCTCGTCCCCGCCGGGCGTCCGTCGCAGGAGGAAGCAGGTGACAACCCTCGCTTCTTTCATCGTATTCCCAGCGGCAGTATACGCCGCTGTCACCAGGCGATGCTATACTCCCTACGGCGGGCAAAACGATGTCCACAGCAGAGCTGCCGGAGCTGATTCGCGAGCTGCTAGAGCCGGCCGCCTACCCCCACCCGGTCGGAGAGGTGAAGCTGGTCCAGACCCACGTCTCCTACGTCCTGCTGGCAGGCGGCTTCGTCTACAAGGTCAAGAAGCCGGTGGACTTCGGCTTCTTGGACTTCACGACCTTGGCCAAGCGGCGCTACTACTGCCGCCAGGAGGTTGTCCTCAATAGCCGCCTCTGTCCGGGCACTTACCTGGGCGTGGTGCGCATCGCCAGGGAGGGCCGCCATCTGCGGATGGAGGGGTTGGGCAAGGCCGTCGAGTACGCCGTCAAGATGCGCCGCCTGCCGGCTGACCGCATGATGGATCGCCTGCTGGCGGCGGGCCGGGTATCGCCGCCGATGGTCGAGGCGGTGGCCGAGCGCCTTGCCGACTTCCACGCTCGGGCGGCTACCAGCCCTGCCATCGCCCGCTATGGGGCACGGGCCATCCGTATCGCCTGGGAGGAGAACTTTCAGCAGTGGACCGCCTACATCGGCGACACCATCACCCCTGAGCAAGACCGCTACCTCAGGCCCTACGTGCGCTCCTTCTTCACTCGCCAGCGGCCGTTGCTGGAGCGGCGCGTTCAGGGGGGCCGCATCCGCGATTGCCACGGCGACGTCCGCTCGGACAGCATCTGCTTCACCGACGGTCTGTGCATCTTCGATTGCATTGAGTTCAACCGCCGCTTTCGCTACACGGATGTGGCGGCGGACATTGGCTTCCTGGCTATGGACCTGGACTTCCACGGCCAGCTCGACCTGGCGGACCTGCTGGTGAAACGCTACGCCGAGGTAGCCGCCGACCCCGGAATCCTCGCTGTCATCGATTTCTACAAGTGCTATCGGGCCTGCGTGCGGGGCAAGGTGGAGAGCTTCCGGCTGGGCCAGCCGGAGATCGCCGCCGAGGAGAAGGAGCAGGCCCGCTCCCTGGCCCGCCGCTACTTCCGCCTGGCCTGCCAGTACGCCGCTCGCCAGCCGCCGCTCGTCCTGCTCATCACCTGCGGCCTGGTCGCCAGCGGCAAGACGGCGCTGGCCCGCGCCCTCGGCGACGCCATGGGGATGCCCGTCATCTCCTCCGACGTCGTGCGCAAGGAGCTGGCCGGCCTGTCGCCCCAGGAGCGCCGCTTCGAGCCCTTCGGTCGGGGCATCTACGGGCCGCGATTCACCCAGCGCACCTACAAGGCCCTCCTCGAACAGGCGGGCGCAGCTCTGGCCGACGGCCGCTCGCTGATCGTGGACGCGACGTTCGGCCAGCGGCGCCAGCGGCAGAAGGCCCGGGCGCTGGCTCAGGCGCTGGGCGCCCGCTTCCTCTGCCTGGAGTGCCGGGCCAGCGAGGAGGTCATCCGCCGGCGGCTGGAGGAGCGCCTGCGGGACGGCCGCGACGCCTCCGACGCCCGCTGGCAGACCTACGAGGCCCAGAAGCTGGTGTTCGAGCCGGTCACGGAGCTAGGGGCGGACGAGCACCTGGTGGTGGACTGCGGCCGGCCCCTGGCGGAATGCCTGGCGGCAACCCGGCGGGATCTGGAGAAGAGGCTGGCCCCTCCCGCATCGACGGGCCTCCAGGGGGCATGAATTCCGTCTTCGATGTTGCACCCTAGTGGTCGTTAATGAATTAGTGACGCTGAGCGCGGAATGATGTAGCGATGTAGCGGAGGCCTTCAGGCCTCCATAAAATGGGGTGGAAGCCTGAAGGCTTCCGCTACATGGCGCTATGCCGGGCAGGTTGTCGAAGCTCTTGGTACTTTCCTTTTCCCGTTTCAACGCTACAGCTACCCACGTTGCTTGAGCTCAGGCGGCATATGCGGTGGCCTTGGCCCGTTCCTCATGAGACATCTCGGCCAGGCGCTTGACCTCTGTGACATCCAGCCCGAGCCCCTCGGCGACGCGGCGGCCAGACTCGGGGTCGGCCTTGTAGAACAGCGCTGTCTGGCGCAACTGGATATGCTTCTGCGCGTTGCCGAGGTGGGCCACGATGTTACCGATCAGATGGTCCCGATCCTCGTCCGTCATCACCTTGCGGTACAGGTCCCCGGCCTGGACGAAGTCGTCGTTGGGGTGGGTGTAGCGCTGGCGCGCAGCCTTTCCCGAGACCTCGAAGGCCGGCTCGGCCGCCTGTGGCTCGGGCACGGGGCCACCAA
>CAYGYF010000228.1:0-2854 GCA_964354065.1 uncultured Dehalococcoidia bacterium
GTGAGCGGCCTCCATGCCCTGGCCGATGACTCCGGCCTGGAGGTGGACGCCCTGGGTGGCGAGCCGGGGCCACGGGCGGCCCGCTTCGGCGGCGAGCAGGCTACCTACCAGGAGAAGATGTCTCTCCTCCTGGAGCACCTCGAGGGGGTGCCGCCGCGACCCGGTCGGGGTTGCCGCTTCGTCTGCGTCATCGCCATAGCCGACCCCCAAGGCGGGGTGCGGCTGTGTCGAGGGGAGTGCTCGGGCCTGGTGGCCGAGGCTGCCCAAGGGGAAGGTGGGTTCGGCTACGATCCCATCTTCTACCTGCCGGACATGGGACGAACAATGGCCGAGCTATCGGCGGAGGAGAAGAATACGATAAGCCATCGGGCGCGAGCAGCCCAGATGGCTCGCCAGACCCTGAAAGAGCTACTGCATGAGTATCAGCAACGGCTTCGTACCGGTCAGCCCGCTGGTTGACCCCTTCCAGCGCTCCATCAGCTACCTGCGCGTATCAGTAACCGACCGCTGCAACCTGCGCTGCGTCTACTGCATGCCTGAGCAGGGCATTCCCTTCGTGCCGCGCCAGGAGATCCTCACCCTGGAGGAGGTGGCCCGCGTCGTCCGGGTGGCCGCGGGCATGGGCCTGCGCCAGGTGCGTCTCACCGGCGGCGAGCCGCTGGTGCGCAACGGCATCGTCAAGCTGGTGCGCTGGATCGCCGAGACGCCGGGCATCGAGGACATATCCCTCACCACCAACGCCATGATCCTGGCCTCCTACGCCCACGAGCTGGCGGCGGCCGGCCTCAAGCGAGTGAACGTCAGCCTGGACACCCTCCGTCCCGAACGCTTCCGCCAGATCACCCGTCACGGCGACCTGGCGGCCGTCAGGGAGGGTATCGCCGCCGCCCGCGACGCTGGCCTGACGCCGATCAAGCTGAACGTAGTGGTCATGCGGGAGGTCAACGACGACGAGGTGGCGGATATCGCCCGCACCACCCTGGCGGAGGACTGGGAGGTCCGCTTCATCGAGCTGATGCCCTTCATGGACGAGCAGGAGACCTGCATCAAGGACACCTCGCTGGTGCCGGGCTTCGTCCCCACTCACGAGGTGCGGCGGCAGATCGAGGAGGCGCTGGGCCCTCTAGAGGCGGCGGAAACGAACGCAGGCGGCGGCCCGGCCAGCTACTATCGCCTGCGCGGGGCCAGGGGCCTCATCGGCTTCATCAGCCCCCTGAGCGAGAAGCAGTTCTGCGCCACCTGCAATCGCATGCGTCTCACCGCCGAGGGCAAGATCCGCCCCTGCCTGCTCACCGACCACGAGGTGGACCTACGGCAGACCCTGCGCAGCGGCGGCAGCGACGACGATCTGCGCGCTCGCATCCTCGAGGCCCTCCAGACCAAGCCCGACGCCCATCACCTGGGGGACGGCAACCGGCCCCGCCGGCGCAAGATGGCCCAGATCGGGGGGTGAGGGTAGGGCTTCGCCTCGAAGATGTAGAGGAGGGCCTTAGCCCTCCACTCCTTCTTGGAACGGTTGTGGAGGCCTGGAGGCCTCCGTTACAATGATATTGCCGTGTCAGAAGATGCGACGCCCCAGCTCACTCACCTTGACGCCTCCGGCCGCCCCCGCATGGTGGACATAACCGCCAAGGCCGATACCGCCCGCCAGGCCATCGCCAGGGGCAGCATCTACATGAAGCCCCAGACCCTGGCCCTCATCCAGGCGGGCCGCCTGGCGAAGGGCGACGTCCTGGCAGTGGCCCAGGTGGCAGGGGTCATGGCCGCCAAGAAGACCCACGAGCTCATCCCCCTCTGCCACCCTCTGCTCCTCACCGACATCGACGTCCAGCTCGAGCCCGACGAGAAGGAGAGCGCCCTCCACATCACCGCCAGCGTGCGCACCACCGGCAAGACCGGCGTGGAGATGGAGGCCCTGACGGCGGTGGCGGTGGCCGCCCTCACCGTCTACGACATGTGCAAGGCCGTCGATCGGGCGATGCGCATCGATAAGGTGCGGCTGGTGCGCAAATCGGGGGGCAAGAGCGGGCGGATCGTCCTCGAATAGGCCTTCGCCGCCGCGGGCGTTGGCCGCGGGCCAGGGGGCGGCACCCCCTGGCGAGGGCGATGGGTTAACCCTTTCCGACCGTTCAGCGTTTTAATGGGTTGATAACGCGGTGGGGAAAATTGCGTCCTAGAGCCTTGACAAACCAGGGAGAGGTCGGATAAAGTCAGGCGCAAGGCGTTTTGCGTTGTCTTTTCCTCGTAGGCTTGCGCAGTTCTCAGCCGCGCTGAAATATTGATGAGGGGCGGGGTGGGCCGGGTTGGTACCCCGCTCCCCTGATGGAAGAGGAGGAAGACCATGAAGAACTGGCCAAGAGGCATCGGGGCCCTATTGCTTGCCGCTGGGGTGCTAGCGGTTCTGGTGGGCTTCGCGCTGGCCCTGTCCGGGGGCGCGCGGGCAGTGGACACAGACGGCGAACCAGGCATCCAACCGCCCTGGACAAGGCTGGCGGAGGACGTTAAGGCCGACACCAGAACTCTCACTCTTACGGACGCATACGTAGCGGACTTCAACCAGGGTGACAACATCTGCATCGACTCCAACGCTGACACCGACTGCGACGACACTCCCCCCGAGGAGGACAACAGCATAGCCGGCATAGTTGCCGAGCAGTTTACGCTCCAGTCCGACCTCCAGTATGACCACGACGAGGGCGCGCTCATCCACAGGATCCCCTGCGTCCTGCTGACGCCCACGGCCACGGCTACGGCTACGGCTACGGCTACGGCCACGGCCACCGCCACCGCCACGGCTACCGCCACTGCCACGGCCACCGCCACGCCGACGGCCACGGGCACGGCGACGGCCACC
>CAYGYF010000229.1:0-2822 GCA_964354065.1 uncultured Dehalococcoidia bacterium
CGCCTTCCAGCGCTGCGACGTGCTGGTGACCGCCGTCGCCCCCACGCCCGCCTTCCGCCTGGGCGAGAAGGTGGCCGACCCCCTGCAAATGTACCTCAGCGACGTCTGCACGATTCCGGTCAACATCGCCGGCCTGCCGGCCATCTCCGTCCCCAGCGGCTTTGCGGACGGGCTGCCGGTCGGCGTCCAGATCATGGGCAAGCCCTTCGACGAGGCGACCATCCTGCGGGTGGCCTACGCCTATGAGCAGGCCACCGACTGGCACAAGGCCAGGCCGGAACTGTGAGCCGCCATGACCTGGCGCGCGAAGCTCAACGCCGACCCCCTGCCCTGGCTCCTGGAGCCCGACAACCCCTCGGTGCGCTACTTCGCCCTGCGCGACCTCCTCGACCGCCCGGCGACCGACGCCGAAGTCCGGGCCGCACGAGCCGCGATCATGGACAGCGAGCCGGTGACTGCCATCCTCGCCGCCCGCCACCCCGATGGCTACTGGGTGAAGCCTGGCCCTGGCTACACCCCGAAGTACACCAGCACCGCCTGGCAGATCATGATCCTCGCTGACCTGGGCGCCGACGGCACCGATGAGCGCATCCGGCAGAGCTGCGAGTACCTCCTGACGCACGTTCAGGCTCGTAGTGGCGGCCTCTCCCTCACCTCCGCCCCCAGCAGAGTCGTCCACTGCCTCAACGGCAACCTGGTATATGCCTTCCTTGCCCTCGGCCTCCCCCACCAGGACGAGCGCATCCAGCAGACCCTCGACTGGCAAGCCAGGGCGATCATCGGCGAGGATGTCACCTACTACGCCTCCGGCACCACCGGCCCCGGCTTCGGCTGCGTCGCCAACTGGGCCCTACCCTGCGCCTGGGGCGCCATCAAGGCCCTCAAGGCCTTCAGCCCCCTGCCAGCCGAGGCTCGCACGCCCCGCATCCAGCGGGCCATCGATGCGGGCGTCGACTTCATGTTCAGCCGCGACCTGGCCCGCGCCGACTACCCCTACCAGGAGCGGATAAGCTCCGATTGGTTCAACTTCGGCTACCCCCTGAGCTATACCAGCGATATCCTGGAGGCGCTGGAGGTGCTCGCCCGCCTGGGCCACGCCCGCGACCCCAGGCTGGCCAATGCCATCGAGTTCATGCTCTCCAAGCAGGACAGCCAAGGGCACTGGAAGCTGGAGCACACCCTTAACGGTAAGATGTGGGTCGACATTGAACGAAAGGGGGAACCCAGCAAATGGATCACCCTCCGCGCTCTCCGTGCCCTGACAGCAGTTGCACCATGACCACCGAGTCTTTGTGAGGTGATAGCGATGGAACCAAACGAGGCCCAAAAGCTTTTCGGCCGAGGGTACAACTGAGCGGAGTCCCTGTTGCTGGCCGTGTGCCAGGAGCTGGGAATAAAGAACGAGATCATCCCCAGGATTGCCACCCCCTTTGGCGGCGGCATCGGCGGCAGAGGCGAAGTCTGCGGGACCGTGGTCGGCTCGATCATGGCCATCGGCCTCAAGC
Source organism: uncultured Dehalococcoidia bacterium (assembly GCA_964354065.1). Lineage (GTDB taxonomy): Bacteria > Chloroflexota > Dehalococcoidia > SM23-28-2 > SM23-28-2 > JAUYDU01. The sequence goes on from CAYGYF010000229.1 coordinate 1,506, forward strand.
ACGGGCGCGAGGAGCCCTCGCAACCCAACAGGCAGGCCTACGCCCTGGCCCGCGAGTTCTGCCGCCGCTTCGAGGAGGAGACGGGCCACCTCTACTGCCGCGACCTGACAGGGATGGACCTGAGCACGCCGGAGGGATACCGAGCCTTTCGGCGCTCCGACGTGCCCCTGCGGGTGTGCGTGCCAGCAGCGGGCGCGGCCTTCCGCCTGGCGATGGAGCTCGTGGAGAGGCCCACCCCGGCAGCCGCCGATGATTGAAGAGCCGGTGGAGGTCGCCTGCTACGCCGGCGCCCGCTACCCCGAGCGGCCCTTGCGTGTCACCTGGCGGGGAGCCCAACGCGACGTGCTCGCCGTCGAGCGCGAGTGGCAGGAGCCTGGCAGGCGCTGCTTCCTCGTCCGCCTGGTCCGCTCTGCGGACTCCGCCCCTGGCGGAGAAGATGACCTAGTGCTGCGGCTTTGCTATTATGAACGCAATCATCGCTGGACCGCCGCTGAGAGCTCGCCCTGACCCTGAGCGAAGCGAAGGGGAAGGATAGGAGACGCTTAGTGTTCGCAGACAACGTTCCGTCCCCGGCCAGAGCCGACCTCCTCTCCCGCCGGGTGCAGGCCATCCCCGCCTCCGGCATCCGCCGCTTCTTCGAGCTCATCGCCAACATGGAGGGCGTCATCTCCCTCGGCGTCGGCGAGCCCGATTTCGCCACCCCCCAGCGCTTTACCGACGCCGCGGTCCGCGCCCTCGCCGACGGCGAGACCCACTACACCTCCAACTACGGTATCCCCGAGCTGCGTCAGGCCGTATCCGCCCACCTCGATCGCCTCTACGGCGTCCGCTACGACCCCGCCAGCGAGATCGTCGTCACCACCGGCGTCAGCGAGGGCCTCCTCCTGGCCACTCACGCCACCCTCGACAGCGGCGACGAGGTGCTCTGCCCCGACCCCTACTACGTCGCCTATCTCCCCTGCGTCGCCCTCGCCGGCGGCGTCTTCGTCCCCGTGCCCACTGACCCCGAGAACGAATTCCGGGTCCGCGCCGAAGACATCGAGGCCCGCGTGACACCCCAGACCAAGGCCATCCTCATCGGCTACCCGGCCAACCCCACCGGCGCCACCATGACCCGCGACGACCTCCTCGCCCTAGCCGACGTGGCCGCCCGCCACAACCTGGTGGTCATCTCCGACGAGATCTACGACCGCCTCACCTACGGCCTGCCCCACACCTGCTTCGCCTCCCTCCCCGGCATGCGCGAGCGCACGATCCTTCTCGGCGGCTTCTCCAAGGCCTACGCCATGACCGGCTGGCGCGTGGGCTGGGCCTGCG
>CAYGYF010000230.1:0-2756 GCA_964354065.1 uncultured Dehalococcoidia bacterium
GGCTCACGCGGACCCAGGCATCGATCACGATGCCCTTGTCCAGGATCCGGTCCACCACCTCGACCAGGCTTGAGGACGCAATTGCCTTCTCGACTGCCATTCAGCTCACCTCCTTTCGCAGACGGGCTAACCCCAATGCTACGGGCAGAGCCGCGAACGGCTCCCCTGCTCACTTCTTCTGCCTGTAGGCCTGGGGGACGGCGTCCAGAGAGGGGGAAGGCGCTCCGGCGCAGTGGCGAAGCGGCTTCGCGATGGCTCTGACACCTGTGGACGCCAGAGAGAGAACGTGCTTCGCGCCGATAGTCGGCGAAAGGTACGTCTTCTGAATCATAAAGACTCCAGAAACATCCTCGCGTTACGTTCTCTTCCCCGCCGTCATTCAACTCCCGTCCTCCCTTGGCCTCACAACCCCCACCTGGGCCATCTTGGCAGTCCCCAGATGGACACCCCCGAAATGGGCACTACCCAGATGGGCAAGAGTCGGGTTTCATTTGATAAGGCCGGCCCGCGCCGCCTTCAACGTGGCGTGGGTGCGATCGGAGGCGCCCAGCTTGGCAATGATGCTCTGAACATGCTTCTTGGCGGTGTCCTCGGCAATGGAGAGGGTTCTGCCGATCTCCTTGTTGGTGCGTCCTTCCGCCACCAGCCTCAACACTTCCTGCTCCCGAGCTGTTAGCTCGTCGTGACCGTTGGTGCTGAGCGAATCCCCTCTGCGTTGCTTGGCATTGGGGCCTATCAACTCGGAGATGGCCTCGGACAAAAGACTGGTCTTGATCAGAGTCCCCCCACTGATGGCGGCTCGAATAGTATGAATGAGGAGATCGCGGGAAGCGTCTTTCAGGAGGTAGCCGCTAGCTCCTGCTCGAATGGCATCGACAACGTAGGCATCGTTGGCATATATCGTGAGCATGATGACCACCGTGGAGGGGCGCTCAGCCTTGATGCGTTCTGTAGCCCGTATCCCATCCAGATTGGGCATAACGACGTCCATGAGCACCACGTCTGGCTCGAGTTCAGCCACTTTCGCCACCGCCTCCAACCCGTCGCAGGCCTCTCCTGCTATTTCTAGCGCCTGGTCGGTCCCCAACATGGTGCGAAAGCCCTCGCGAACCACGGGGTGGTCGTCCACTATCAGCACCCTTACAGGATCCATCGCACCCCCTCTACTCAGTGATGGGCACCTCTACCCGGACCTCAGTACCCTTGCCGGGCGTACTCCGAACCGCGCAGGTGCCTCCCAGTAGCTCGGCACGCTTGCGCATGCTGAACAGCCCGGTGCTCTGGCGCATGGCAGCCAGGTCGTGCTGCTTGAGATTGAAACCAACCCCCCAATCCTTCACCTGCGCCACCAGACGGCCGTCCGTGCCGCTCAACTCAATACGCATCCTTCGGGAGTTGGCGTGCTTCCGTACATTAGCGACGGCTTCGTGCACGATCCTATAGAGAGCGATCTCGGTATCTTTGGCCAGCCTGGGCCAGTCGGCCTCAAATTCGACCTTGCAGCCGGTTTCCTTCTCGAACTGCTTCAACTCCTGGCGCAGCGTGACCACCAGACCAAGGTCCCTCAGCGTGGCCGGCGTTAGACTCTCAATGACGTCTCTGGCCTCCTGGATGGCCTGCCTTATCAGGGCTACAGCTCTGGTGATGAGCTGCTTCGCCTCTGGCATCTGGTACAGGGTCGTGTTTTCCAGGGCTTGCAGGTACTGGAAAGCAGAGGCCAGGGTTTGGGCAACCCCGTCGTGCACTTCCAGGCAGATCCGTTCCCGCTCTGTCTCCTGGGCGTCGATGCTAGTCTTGGCCAGCCTGGTCACATCTTTTTCTTTCTCCTGGAGTTCCTGCTGTAGTGCGGCATTGTCGAGGATGCGACCCAGCAATTCCGCGGCCAGCTCGAGGGTGCGTAGCTTGCGCGAAACGTCTTCGTCGCCAGCGAACGAGGGGACGTTTGCTTGCAAAACGCCGAGAACCCCCTCTCTGCTCCCAATGGGTACACAGATAAGGGGCGGCTCCTCTTCTCTATCGATAAGGAGGCCGGGGACCTGCAAGGCTTGCTGGCGGGTCTCAAGGGCCAGCGGCTTGCCCCGGCTGGCTACCCAGCGAGCCACAGTCATTCCCCGTTTGCAGGTGGGAAATGGCCCCCAGGAAGCGACCTTGTGCAAACTGCGATCTTGGCCGTCTACTAGAGCCACCGCTCCGTATCTGGCGGCAACAGCCTCTACACCTGAGCGGAGCGCGTTCTCCACCGAGGCGTGGGCAGACGGTCCTAGTGCCTTCAGGTCTATCTCGTCTGGCATGGCAAGGCGGTGTACCAGTGTGGCCCATCCGCTATATAGAAACACTGTGCCGTCCTTTTGTTAGTAGGACGCTATGAAGGTTCCGTGTAGCTTCTGTGAAGAGTTTCTCTTGCGTATACACCCCCCCCCAAGTTAGCCGGCCGAGAAGGTTTCCGCGGCCGTTCTTTGGGCGAATCGATGCGCTTGCCCGAACACCAGCCGCCGCAACGCGAGGCTTCGGCGCGCCACCCGAGACAGGGGTTGACAGGCCCAAGGCCGCCCGCTATAATGTGTGCTAGATTATCCGCTAGACACCCTAGCTTAACCTCCGGTACGTAGGCGTGGCTTGGCAGCCGGACTCCCGTCTGCTACCAGCCACTTGCGGGGAGGTGTCAGACATGGATTGGGGCAGCAGAAGGATCCGCTCGGCCGGCCGAACCAGCGGCAGCGTGGAGATCACCCTGCCGGCTGAGATGCAGGCCCTGG
>CAYGYF010000231.1:0-2756 GCA_964354065.1 uncultured Dehalococcoidia bacterium
TGGAACCCACCTACCAGGCCCGCTACGACCTGAGTGGTGACGGCTGGATCAATTCCTGGGACATACTGGTGATCCCCAACACGATCGCGATGCCGAGTCAGTGCTCGAACTGAGCGAGGGGCAGGCTGACTGCCTGGGGAGGTGCGTGGCGGAATAGAACTATGGGAGAAAGGTTGAAATCGTTTTCCCTATTCTGTTATAATGCGGCGAACATTGAACCTTGCCGGCAGTTGACGGCTGGCAGTGTTGCATGATATGAACGTTGCGGCCAGCCTTGGCTTAGGGAGGGACGTGCAATGAAATCGATCTCAAAGATGTTGCTACTGGGCAGCGTAGCGGCAGCGGCGCTTGTTGCCCTGCTAGCGGCCCTGTTCTTGTTGATGCCGGGAGGAGGGGAAGATAGCGCCGAAGCCAGTGGCGGCACTGGAAACCCGCCGACCATTTTCGGTATAGACGTCGACCCCAGCGGCAACTCCTGCGTGCCGCCTGACGAGGACACCTCGACAGACGGGTATTGCACCCTGGGGACCATCGAGCAGTGCATCCGGGTGGAGTCGACCGAGACCGGCACCTATCCCGGCCCCATCTTCGAGGTCGACGTCTTCCTGGATGACATACCCAACGGCAAGGACCTGGCCGGCGGCGACTGGTTCATGCACTACGACAGCGCCCACCTCAAGGTCAACCGCATACTTCCCTCCCCAGCCAGGTGCAACGCCTGGCTGCTGGGGATGAAGCTGGGAAGCGGGTGTGCGGACAATGGCGAGAAGCCCACGGTGGCCCTCCCGGACACTAACGGCATCCTGAACGTGTCCATGGTGGACGGCAACGGCCAAGTGAGTGCTGAGCTGCCGACCGTGGCAGGGCAGGACCGGGGGGTCCTCGACCGCTACGAGCTGGCAGTCACGGCGGCTGGGCCCGCGCTCGCGCAAATTACCTTCGTGCCAGCACCCACGTACTTCGCTTCCTCCAGCGTGGGGCGATACGACCCCACTCAGGTGTGGGACGCCAACTACACGCCCCCGTACGGCTTGATCGCCATCGACCGGGACTGCCCGGCGGCGGCCGAGCCCGCCGACCTGGAGAAGGTGGACCTCACCGCTAGCGGCCTGCCAGCCAACAGCAAGGGCGGCTCGGAGCCAGACGTGGACGTCGGCGTCGACGTTCCCTTCACTCTGACGGAAACCGTGAAGAACAACGGCGATGCGACCCCCGTGATAGCCAAGATAACCACCACTTGCACGGCGCCGTCATCAACGCCTGCCAGCCAGTGCTCCTACCACGTGAAGGCCGGCGACAGCCCCGACGGCGACCTGGAGGTCAGGGTGGACGGCGGAGCGGCCGTTATCAACCCGGCCGCCGGCACCTGGTTCCACGGCGGTACTATCCAGGTGGTGCAGCGGAAAAGCCTGGCTAAGGACGGGCAGATCGTGATTGACAAGGACTGGGACCTCAACTGCGGCGAGCCCAGCACCCACACCTGGGGCTTCCAGAACACGGTGGCGCCCAACGACCCCATCGCCAACCCGGACCCGAACCCCAATAACAACAGCAAATCGCTAGACGTAACGGTGGAGTGCTGGGCCCAGTCTAACGTGAGCGTGACCCAGCAGATGTTCGCGGGCAACTGCCTGGCCGCCCCGCCCACGGAACTCCCCCAGGGGAGCAATGTCAACGTCTGCGTGCACAAGACCATCGCCAACGCCGGCCCCTACACCGGCAACATAGCCGTGTCGATAACCCACGGGGCCGTGGCGGAGGGTACCTGCACTGCCACTGCCGCCCTGGGCAACCCCACGAGCAAGATTTTCAGCGGTGCCTCAACGACGGTGGACGAGATCTGGACCCTGAACTGCCCGAACACGGGTGAGGATCTGACTTTCACCTTCAACAACGCAATCGCTGTGACCACCGCGCACGTCACCGATCCCATCACCCCCAACCTGGACTCCGAGGACCTCACCGTGGACGTCACCGCCACGGCGGACGCCCGCATCGTGAGCTGGGTCTTCCCCCCGGACGAGCTGGACCCGCCAGCGGCAGTTGGCCCGGCGGAAAGCGGCGATGAGTGCGAGAACGCTATCGACGACGACGCTGACACCGTCGTCAATGACGGCTGTCCCGACATCGCCGGCAACCAGGTCCTCGTTGACCCTGGCACCGCCGAGGACCTGGACACCACCGAGACGCTGGACAACATCCCCGGCGCACCGCACACCACCTACACGGGCACCGAATTCGACGTTGACATCGACGTCGCGGTGACTCCGGACGCTAATTGCGCGGCAACGCCAGACGCGGTCTACCCGCTGAGCGCGACCCTGCAGACGGACGGCAGCCCCCCTACGGTGGACACCCACACCTGGAGCGTGAACCTTACCTCGGGCGACTCCTGCACCATCGACTTCGACAAGGACATCACCATTACCGAGACGGGGGTCAACGAATACGACCTCGCTAACAACAGCGCCGCCGCTACCGTCATCCTGGTCGCCGACACGGACGGTGACGGCGTGCCCGACAACTACGGCGGCCTGAACGACAACTGCGACGACGACATCAACCCCGACCAGGCGGACAACGACGACGACGGCCAAGGCGACGTCTGCGACACAGACGACGACGACGACGGCGTCCTGGACGTCAACGACAACTGCGTGCTGATCGCCAACGCCGGCCAGGAGGACGCCGACACCGACGACATCGGCAACGTGTGCGAGCTGGACGTCAACTGCTCCGGCGGCGGGCCCAACGGC
>CAYGYF010000232.1:0-2729 GCA_964354065.1 uncultured Dehalococcoidia bacterium
GCCGCGAGGCTCGAGTCGAGGGCCACCTTGACGATGGTTCCCTCTTCGATGGTCAGGGTGATCCCCTCCGGAACCGTCAGCCCGCTCACCACCCACACACAGTCAGCCGTGAAGGTGGTGTCCGCCGAGAGTGTCCCAGAAATGGGGCACGTAGACAGATCGGCCGCCGCGGTCCACGCCGCATCATCGGGCGTGCGCGGCCCTGACGTGCGCAGGGAAGTGGCTGTGCCATCTGAGACCATCAAAGCAGAAGAGGGCGCCGACGTTAGCCAGGGGTCGAAGAGGACACGGCAAGAGATCTTGTCGCCGGAGCCGGTGGCCGTGTTGCAGGCCTGGCCGTCGGAGCGTGGGCCGCTGGCGTCGCCCCACCAGTTGTTGCGGGCGTCCATATCGCCGGATGAGGCCGAGTTGGCGACGCCGTAGTTGCCGTTGCCCAAGATGGAAGAGGAGCTGATGGTGGCGGTGGCGTCTCCGGAATTGGAGATGTAGGAGCGCAGGCCATCACCGGCGTTGTTCTGTATGGTTGTGTCTGTGACCTCCATCCTGCTGGTGTTGACGCTCATGTAGATGCCGGAGGAGGAGGACTGTTCGATAGTGGAGTCGGAGATGGTGAGGGTGGCGGTGCCGCCGGTGTTCTCGATCATGCCGGAGACGGAGTTGCCGCCGTAGCGTATGTGGGCAGTGGCGAGGTTGAGGCTGGCACCGTTGGCCTGAGCCCTTATGCTGCGCCAGTCGCCGCGCGCGGGGCTCGTGGCGTTGCCGTTGTTGTTGGTGTCGCCGCCGATGGAGTCGTCGTGGATGGAGGTGAAAGTGACGGGGGATGCGAAGGTGCCGTTGAGGGTCAGGGCACCGTCGTTGATGGAGAGGGTGGTTGTGGTGACGGCGAACTTGACGACGGCGCCGGCGTCGAAGGTCAGGGTCCTCTGGGAGCTGACGCTGCCCCCGGTGAGGACGTAGGGGAAGGTGGCGCTGTTGGCACCTCGCAGAGTAAGGCCGGGCCCGCCGCTCACGGAGAGGTTGACCTGGATCCCATTGGTGGTGTTGCTGGAGGCCGTGTTACCTGAGGGGTCCAGGGTCCCGAAGCGGAGGGAGTTGAGGAGGACGGCGGCCCCGGCGTTGCCCTGGAAGGTATTGTTGAGGAGGACGGGTGCCCTGGGGCTGCTGCTCTCCACAGCGTGGCTGCCGTTGGTAGAGAAGGTAGAGCCGTCGATGGCGAGGCTGCCGTTCTGGAGGAAGAGGCCGCGGCCGTTGTTGTTGCGGATGGTGCTGTCGGCAAGGGTGAGGTCTGCCAAGTCGGCGGCGTAGATGCCGGCGGTGGCGCTCTGTTCCAAGGTGGAGTTGACCAGGGAGATGGCGGAGGGGTAGCTAGCGTTGTAGATGGCGCCGGGGTCTCCGCTGCCGCCGCCGTAGCGGACGCGGGTGTTGGTGAGGGAGAGGGAGCCGCCGTAGCCGGGGCGGATGTTCCGCCAGTTGCCGCGGGTGGGCACCGTGGCCCCGCCGTCGTTGTTGGTGTCGCCGCCCACGGAGTCGTCTCGGATAGAGGTGATGACCACCGGGTTGAGCTCCGTGCCCGCGGCCGTCATGCTACCGGAGTTGATGTAGATGATGGAGTTCAGAGACATCTTGAGGACGGTCCCTTCCTCCAGGACGAGGGAGGCTCCGGCGTTAACCGTCCCGCTGAGCCACACGTAGGGGAAGTTCGAGCTGTTGGCGCCCCTAAGGGTCAGGCTGGTGAGGTTGGGGAGGGATGGGGTGATCTCGATGCCGTTGGTGCCGTTGCTGGTGGCGGCGTTTCCCTGGGGGGCCAGGGTGTCCCGCACGGCGTTGAGGCGCACCGCCGCCCCGGAGTTGGACTGGAAGGTGTTGCTGAGGAGGACCGGGGCGCTGGGGCTGCTGCTCTCGATGCCGTGGCTGCCGTTGCCGGAGAAGGTGGAGCCGGTGACGGAAAGGTTGCCGCTCTGCAGGAAGACGCCGCGGCTGTTGTTGTTGCGGATGGTGCTGCCGGCGAGGGTGAGGTCTGCGAAGTCGGCCGCGTAGATGCCGGCGGTGGCGCTCTGCTCCACGGTGGAGTTGACCAGGGAGATGGTGGAGGGGTAGCTAGCGTTGTAGATGGCGCCGGGGTCTCCGCTGCCCCCACCGTAGCGGACTAGGGAGTTGGCGAGGGAGAGGCTGCCGCCGTAGTAGCTGAGGCGGATGTTGCGCCAGTCGCCCCGGGTGGGGACGGTAGCAGAGCCGTCGTTGTTGGTGTCGCCGCCCACACTGTCATCCCGGATGGAGGTGATGGTCACCGGGTTGGCGACGGTGCCTTGGGCAGTCATGGTGCCGGAGTAGACGTAGATAATGGAGCCCAGGGACATCTTGAGGATGGCCCCCGCCTCCAAGGCCAGGGAGGCCCCGGCGTCGACCGTGCCGCTCACCCATACGTAGGGGAGGGCAGCGCTGTTGGCGCCCTTCAGGGTCAGGCTGCCCAGCTCGCCGAGGGAGGGTGTCACTTCAATCCCGTTGACCCCGTTGTTGGAAGCGGCGTTGCCCTGAGGGTCCAGGGTGCCCCGGGCAGCGTTGAGGCGTACCGCTGTCCCGGCGTTGCTCTGGAAGGTGTTGTTGAGGAGCGTGGGGACGCTGGGGCTGTTGCTCTCGATGCCGTGGCTGCCGTTGCCGGAGAAGGTGGAGCCGCTGACGTTGAGGTTGCCGCTCTGGAGGAAGAGGCCGCGGCTGTTGTTGTTGCGGAT
>CAYGYF010000233.1:0-2729 GCA_964354065.1 uncultured Dehalococcoidia bacterium
TCTCAACTGCCAACGCGAGCGCGACTAACTATACCGCGACCCTCCCTGCGGCCACTGGAACGCTCGCCTACACGTCCGACATCACGAAAGCCTCCGTAGGACTCACGAACGTGACCGACGACGTACAGACCAAGGCTTCCGTAGTCCCGAACACCGCCCCTGCCGCAGGTGAAATCCTAATTGGAAACGCCGGAGGCACGGCATACGCCAAGGCGGCGATGAGCGGGGACGCCACGCTTGCTTCCACTGGAGCCATAACGGTCTCGAAGTCAACGAACGTAAAGGGTGGCAACAATACTACGCTGCTCGGTGCGCTTCCGTACCAATCCAACGCGGACACTACGTCCCTACTCTCACCGAACGCTACTACGACGAAGAAATACCTCGCCATGACCGGCGATGGTACCAACGGAGCCGCCCCTGTCTGGGACGTGGTTTCTGCTGGAGGCTGATTCCTTGAGCTGGCGATTGCCGACTACCAGTGACCCGCCGTTATCGGCATACTCGGAAGGTATACCGCTACCCGAACTGGAACGCTGGGTTCAATACGTCTTGTTTCGGATTCCCTACCGGTCGGCGCTAACTGCGTCGCCGAGCTGCGCAAGAACTCCACTTCGTCTGGGAACGTCCTCTCCGCTACGCTCCAAATTACCACTACGGAATCGGCCACGAACGGACAGTATATCGGTACCGCCGTCTCGACGTTCTCGTCAACGGCGATTGCCGCAGGTGACGTGTTCTACGTCGTGCTGACCGGAGTAGGCACCACGACTCCGGCAACGAACGTCCGCGCCCTACTTTACACGACCTAACATGGCATACTTCTCCATTCCTCGCGCGGGGCTGCTCGGAGAGTGGCTGATTGACGGAGGATGAACAGATACGAACGACGGAACGAAGACGAATGCGAGCGCTACGAACGTGACGTACGGCGATACGCAGGTTGGCTACCAAAGGCAACATGGGATATTTTGAGCAACGTCATCGCTTACCCGTTCATCGCTCGCTTCAATTCAGACGTTGGCAGTAGCCGTGTATCCCACCGCCGCGAGCAAGACGCTGTTTACCTACGTCACCACCACCGGGCTGGTGACTTTCGACGGTTCGTATGTCGTATCAACGTCCGGCCTAACGAACGCCACCATCTACGTCAATGGCGTCCAAGCGTCCACGCTCACCGCGAACGCTTGGAACCTGCTCATTATCACGCACGACGAGGCTACCGCCACGAACTTCAACCTCGGGTCTTCCTCTTTCTTGGGGAACGCTTGTATGCTAAGGACGTTCAACGCGAAGCTGACGGAAATTGAGCGATTGCAGCTTTGGCACGAGTTCAACCGCAAACTGGGAGGCGGTAGCGATTTCGGGGCGTATGTACCTGCTCCTTTGAATTACTGGGACCTTAAGAACACCCTGGCCGACAACTCCGGCTCGCTTAACGGCACCGCCGTATCAACTTCTTTCACGACGGACAGGCTCGGAATATCGAACTGTGCGATAACGAACACGGCGAACAACGCGCACGTAACGCTTCCGAGCGTTACGCAGGCAATCGGAGACGTCACCGTATTCTCTTTCTTCAAAGGCTCCACGGTTCCCACCGGGGCGCAGACGTTCGACCCCTACATCTCATATGCCGGAAACCCGGCTTGCGTCCTCCGCGTCGGAAACAACTGGAACACGAACGCCGCAAGCGACAGGTTGGAATTTATCATACGCGACTCCGGAGCGACCCTTACCGAGTGCGTAAAGACAACTGCCGGACTTTTCGACGGAAACTGGCACACAATAGCCGGAAGGCGAATCGGAACGGGATACGCGGTATTCATCGACGGAGTTTCAGTCGCGACTACGACCGGAACGGGTAGCGCATTGTCCGGAACTACGGAACTACACGTCCTCGCGTACAATACGGGAGGCGTGACGAACCCGTCGCAAGGAGAGACTATGGTTTTCAATTCCGGTCTTTCCGACGCGCAAATAAAATTACTTCACGATTCTTTCTCAGGCCGCTACCCATACGCCTTCCGGCGTTCCATCCCGCAAGCGTTGCAGTCTAAGTTCATCGCGTGGCTTCCGGGGTACTTGTCCGGGACGACCGTCTATGACCTTTCAGGAAATGGGAACAACGGTACTGCGGAAGGAAGCCCCGCTGTTTCTCGCGCAGGACAAAACCCATGCATTACGTTCGACGGGTCAAACGACACCGTGACGTTCCCGAACCTCGCCAACATCTACGGGGTTACTGTTTTCGCCAAGCCTACGGCGGCGAGCAAGACGCTCGCCACAATAGCCTCCGGGAAGACAATCTCACTCGGAGCTTCCTACGAACTCACGTCCTCCGGCCTCACGTCCCCGGTTTACTGGCGAGATGACGCAGTGGCGACCGCTGGGAGCGGGTCTAAGTGGGGAATGTACACGGTCGGGTTCTCCGCCGAAACTTCTTCATCGGGGTCATGGGGCACGTCGAGCCTGACGGGTAACTCCGGGGACTTCATCCTCTGGAAAGAACCACCGACGAACCAGGCCGTCCAAATGCTCCACAAAGCCCTATACCGCAACTAAACCCCTCTTTATGGCCTCCCAAATCCGCAAGTACTACACCTACTCAAAAGGCCGCTTCTGAATTACCTAACCTTACCCACCCATGCAAAAGCTCTACTTCAAGTACCGTCCTGCCCACGGCAACCTCGGCCAAGGCCGATACACGCTATCCTACATGTACAACC
>CAYGYF010000234.1:0-2718 GCA_964354065.1 uncultured Dehalococcoidia bacterium
AACCTGGCTGAAACGGCTGCGTGCGGGCGAACTGCTGCCGGAGGTGATTCAATTCTGGAAACGCAGCGCAGCGCGGTTTGTCCCCGATCCGGAACACTCCGCGGGGAATTACGATAACTGCGCGGCGTGGCTCGCCGTTTTGCGGGATTTCGACCCGCTCTCGTGCGAGAAAATCCTTCAGGAATGGACGCTCGCGCACCGGCGCCGAAAAAACCTCTGGAAAGTTCTCGAGCGCGCAAAGCTTATTTTGCGCTGACGCGATTGGACGGACCTACAGATGAGGCTTCCCAGAGTCGGTTGGGAAATATCTGCGTACTCTGTACTGTAATCTGGACGCCGCTGCGCGCCGAGATATTCGCAGGCGGCAGCGTTCTGTCCCCGAAATTTAAGGCTCAAGCAATGCACTTTCTGCACATGTATTTCGACAATGCCCGTGATGGCGGCCGCGGCGAATTGAAGATTGAACGAAGCGGCGACGAGATCGCTCGATGGACAATCCTCGAGGAAGGGCAGAGAGGGCTGGAATTGCTCCGCTTGATCTCGCTGGCGTGCGGAGGCAGCCGTGTCGTTCCCCGGCTCGATTTCGACCTTCGAGAGCTGCGTCGCGAATCCGACCGGCCATTGCAGCTCGAACTCGTCCTCACCCTCCATGCTCCCTATGAAGCCCCGATGTTCAAGCAGGGGCCAGCTACCATCGGCATCCGTATGAACGGCCGCGGGGAAATCATCGCGCTGCAGAGAAACGATTTCAGGATGTTGTCGCCCCAGGGGCCGGTTATGAAGGTAAAGACCGGCCTGGGTTCGTCGGCCTTTTTCCTCCTGGGTTACGGCTCTGATTCGACCTGCCTCGCTGGGACGGACGACTTCGATTTCCGCGATCCTTATTTCCGCGTCACGCGAGTTCAATCCCTGTTCGCCGGCGGAGCTCGGCTGACGGATCCGGTGGAATTTCTCGCCAGGCTGCATTATCGCGCAATCCGATGCAAACGTTTGGCGACCGGAATCGTGTTGCGACGGTTGGCCGTTCTCCTCCAGGAGCGGATGGGAATCGACACCAGCGCCTGGCTGCAACGGCATTGCGACTTCAGGCGTGAATGGTCGAAGATAAGCGCCAGGCAGCACCGAGCCGTGGCGATTGCATTGGACGCTGCGCGGCATCTGATCGATGCTTATGCACGCAATATTGCGCCCCTGGATATGCCCGCCCTCATACTCCTCGATCGTCCCGACCGGCTCTGCAGCGAAACTTCTTTCCCGAATTGGGCAAAACTCATGGATCTGTTGCTGCCACGGACCCAGTTCCTGGTCACGCTGGATTCGCGGTCCCGCCGCAGCCTTCCCACGACTATTCGGGCCGGTACATGTCGCGTTCCCGCACCTTCAGATCGTCCCCGCAAACCTCCCGCGCGACTCCCGGCCGGGGCGGTCCTGCTTGTAGACCTGGACGGTCGGCTACCAAACCTGGCGTTGATGAAGCTCAGCCGCTACTTCAAGGACCAGGGAAGAAAGGTCGTTCTGGCACGGCACGAAGCCAATGTCGCCGGCGTCGAGCGAGTCTATGCGAGCGGGGTGTTTTCAACATCCAGTACCCTGAATCGACTGGCGAAGCTGCGGAAACACTTTGGCGATTCGCTGGTGGCGGGTGGTTCCGGGATCGATATCAAGCTGCGTCTTCCCACGACGGTGGAGAGTCTTCCCGCCGATTACGATCTATATCCGGAGCTTGGGGATCGCGCCATCGGATTTCTTACCCGCGGATGTCCATTTTGCTGCCGCTTCTGCCTAGTGCCATCCAAAGAGGGCGGCGTCCGCCAGGTCAGTGATCTTGACGATCTCGTAACCCGCCGCCGGCGAAAGCTCATACTGCTGGACGACAACATTCTGGCGCATCCGGACGCAAAGCTCTTCCTGGAGGAAATGGCCAGGCGCAAGCTGCTCGTCAATTTCAACCAGACGCTGGATCTTCGCTGTGTCGATGCGGAAATCGCACGCCTCCTCCTGCGCGTGCAATGCTCGAATCTACGCTTCACGCGCCGTGTTTATCACTTCAGCTTGAAGGACAATCGGAACCTGGAGGAAGTGCGCCGGAAATATCAAATGTTCGGGTTCAAAGCGCCGGACAACGTGGAGTTCGTGTGCATGTACGGGTTCGACACTACCCTGGCGCAGGACGTGGATCGTTTCCGTTTCCTGCGTTCGCTTGCCGGCGCCTATGTGTTCGTGCAGCTTTACAGACCGGTGCCCGGCGGCCCACCGGCGAATCTGAAGGGCTTCTTCGACGAACGCGCGGACGCTCTCCTCGATGACCTGATTCGTATCGTCTTTCCCCAAAACATGAAAAGCATGGAAAACTACTACCGCTGGGTCAGCAGGCTCTATGCGAAGGCCTTTGGCCGCCCTCACATGGGATTGATCGACACAATCTTCAAATACAACCATCGGGAGAGGCGCGGCCACTATCTGGCATCCCTCTGCAATGGAATTGGACCACGTTTAGGTCCTGAAAACCCTGACGTCATCCTCGATCGGTCTCTATGAATCTGGCCTTGCGACAAGTTTTCGTGGGTTTGTTGACCACGGGATATGTTTCGTGATCCTTCCATTCCGCGCCTTAGTGTGCGGCCCTCTCTCCTCACTCATGCCGGGCATCATCTCCAGTGTGAGCCATTTGTGCCGCATTTTTTCTATTGAATGGATGCGTTCGCTCCAAAAAGAGGC
>CAYGYF010000235.1:0-2714 GCA_964354065.1 uncultured Dehalococcoidia bacterium
GCAAGATCGAGCAGATCATCCGCGAGGAGATGGACGCCGCCGGCGGCCAGGAGCTGATGCTGCCCGCCCTTCATCCCATCGAGATCTGGCAGGCCTCCGGCCGCCTCCCCCTCTTCGGCGACACCGTGTTCACCCTCAGCGACCGTCGCCAGCGAGGGCTGGTGCTGGGCCCCACCCACGAGGAGATCATGGCCGATCTGTTCAAGCGCCACGTCCAGAGCTACCGCGACCTGCCCCTCATGCTCTACCAGATCCAGGTCAAGTTCCGCGACGAGGCCCGCCCTCGCGGCGGCCTCATCCGCGTCCGCGAGTTCACCATGAAGGACCTCTACAGCTTCGACACCGACTGGCAAGGGCTGGACGAGAGCTGCCAGAAGATGATCCGCGCCTACCAGAACACCTTCGACCGCTGCGGCATCCCCACCAGCCTCGTGGAGGCCGACTCGGGCGCCATCGGCGGCAAGGACTCCTGGGAGTTCATGTTCTTCTGCGATAGCGGCGAGGACCAGGCCCTGATTTGCTCGGCCGGCGACTACGCCGCCAATGCCGAGAAAGCGGAGTTCCGCAAGCCACCCATCCCCGCCGAGCCGCCCCAGCCCATCGAGGAGGTGTCCACTCCCGGCATCAAGGCTATCGATGAGCTGTGCGCCTTCCTGGGCATCCCATCCTGGCAGACCCTCAAGGCCGTGTTCTACGCCGCCGACGGCCAGCCAGCCTTTGTAGCCATCCGCGGCGATATGGAGGTCAACGAGACGAAGCTACGCAACACCCTGGGCGCCGTGGAGCTGCGGCTCATGGACGACGCCGAGCTCAACCAGGCCGGCCTGGTGGCGGGCTACGCCTCGCCCATCGGCCTCAAGGGCGTCAGGGTAGTGGCCGACGACGCCGTGCCCTCGTCCCCCAACCTGGTGGGCGGTGCCAACAAGCCCGATGCCCACCTGCGCAACCTCAACTATGGCCGCGACTGGACGGCCGACATCGTCACCGACATCGCCCTGGCCCGCGAGGGCGACCTCTGCCCCCGTTGCGGCTCGCCGCTGCGCCTTCAGCGGGCCATTGAGATGGGGCACGTGTTCAAGCTGGGCACCGTCTACAGCGACAAGCTGGGCGCCACCTTCCTCGACCGCGATGGCGTGGCCAAGCCGGTGGTGATGGGCACCTACGGCATCGGCACCGGTCGCCTGCTGTCCGCCGTCGTGGAGGCCAACCACGACGAGCAGGGCATCATCTGGCCGCCAGCGCTAGCCCCCTATCAGACGCACCTGGTGGCCCTGGGGATGGACCGGCCAGAGGTCGTCGAAGCCTGCGAGCGCCTGTACGAGGAGCTCCAGTCCGCCTCCGGCGGAGGCATCTCCGTCCTCTACGACGACCGCGACGAATCGCCCGGCGTCAAGTTCAACGACGCCGACCTGTTGGGCATGCCCCTGCGCCTTACCGTCAGCCCCCGCACCCTGGAGAAGGCGAGCGTGGAGGTGAAGCGCCGCCGGCAGCGGGAGAGCGCGCTGGTGCCCCTGAGCGAGGCAGTCATCCACATTCGCGAACTGCTAGACCAGCGCTAGAGATTTTTCCGACCTATCGCATGCGGTCGGCCTTGCATCGCCCCCACAGAAGTGCTATAGTCCAGGTGTCAGAGTGGGTCTCGCCCCCCACTTTTTTGTTGGCTGATGAATCGTTTCGGGGGCGCTACCCAGACTCATCGGGACAGGGAACGATGGGAGCGATGAAGAACGAGTTTCTGATCGCCATAACCCAAATAGCGGCCGAGAAGAATCTGCCCAAGGAGGTGGTCCTCCAGGCGGTAGAGACCGCCTTGGTCTCCGCCTACAAGAAGGACAGCGAGGCCACCGGTAACATCGCAGTACGCATCGACCGCAATACCGGCAACGTCCACGTCTACGCCCAAAGAGCCGTGGTGGAGGAGGTGGAGGACCCGCGCGTAGACATCTCCCTGGAGGAAGCCCGTCGCGTTAAGCCCGACGCTCAGCTAGGCGACATCATCGAGAACGAGATGACGCCAGCCAACGCCGGCCGCATCGCCGCCCAGACGGCCAAGCAGGTCGTATTGCAACGCCTGCGGGAGGCCGAACGGGAGATGGTGTACGAGGAGTTCTCCAACCGCGAGGGCGATATCGTTTCCGGTATCATCCAGCGGGTGGACGCCAGGCAGGTCATCGTCGACCTGGGCAAGACCGAGGGGATCCTGCCTCCCACCGAGCAGGTGCGCGCCGCCGCCGAGCACTATCGGCCTGGCCTGCGGATGAAGTTCTACCTGCTGGAAGTGCACAAGGCCGCCAGAGGCCCCCAACTCATCCTATCGCGCACCCACAAGAACCTGCTGAAGCGCCTGTTCGAGCTGGAGGTGCCGGAGATCTATAAGGGCATCGTGGAGATCAAGTCCATCGCCCGCGAACCCGGCTATCGCAGCAAGGTAGCCGTGTTCACCCAGCAGCCGGGCGTCGACCCCGTGGGCTCCTGCGTTGGCTTGCGGGGCATCCGCATCCAGAACATCGTCAACGAGCTCAACGGCGAGCGTATCGACGTGGTGCAGTGGGACCCCGAGCCAGCTCGCTTTGTAGCCAACGCCCTCAGCCCCGCCCAGGTGGCCGGCGTCAGCATCAGCGAGGAAGACAACACCGCCTTGGTGGTGGTGCCCGACCGCCAGCTATCGCTGGCTATCGGCAAGGAGGGACAGAACGCCCGGCTGGCGGCCAAGC
>CAYGYF010000236.1:0-2707 GCA_964354065.1 uncultured Dehalococcoidia bacterium
GCGGTCATCATCACCTCGGGCTACGCCGAGATCGGCAACGCCGACCTTCAGGCAGAGCTTGTCCAGACGGCCCGCCGGGCCGGGGTGCGCGTCCTGGGGCCCAACATCTTCGGCTTCTACTACCCCCACAACGACCTCTGCGCCACCTTCTGCACTCCCTACACTAAGCGGGGCAGCATCGCCTTCACCTGCCAGAGCGGCGGCGTGGGCATGGCCGTTATCGGCTTCACCCGCGCTAAGGGCATCGGCGTCTCCGCCATCGTTGGCCTGGGGAACAAGGTGGACATCGCCGAGCACGACCTGCTGGCCTTCTTTGGCCGCGACGCCAACACCAGGGTCATCGCCATGCACATGGAGGACCTGAAGGACGGGGCCGCCTTCGTGGCAGCGGCGCGAGAGGTCTCACCCAAGAAGCCGGTCATCGCCTTCAAGACTGGCCGCACGCCCCTGGGCAGCAAGGCGGCCGCCTCCCACACCGGTGCCCTGGCCGGTGTCGATCGCATCTACGACGCCGCCTTCCGCAAGGCGGGCGTCCTGCGCGTCCGCACCCTGGACGAGCTGCTGGACCAGGCCCGCGCCCTGGCCGTCCTGCCGCCGCCGCAGGGGCCCAACGTCTTCGTGCACACCAGCGCCGGCGGGCTGGGCGTGGCGCTGGCCGATGCCATGTTCGACCAGGGGCTCGAGGCCATGGAAGTGCCCGCCGACCTGGAGGAGGCGCTGCGAAAGTACATCCCGCCCTTCGGCTCCTTCCGCAACCCCGTGGACGTCACCGGCTCCTCCACACCCGACATCCAGGCCGAGACGGCCCGGCTGGCCATCGAGGACCCGCGGGTGCACAGCGTGATCCTGGGCTACTGGCACACCATCATCACGCCGCCCATGGTCTTCGCCGAGGCCATCGGGCGGGTGGTGGAGCAGGCGCGGCGAAAGGGCATCGTCAAGCCCATCGTAGCCTCGCTGTCCGGCGATGTGGAGGTAGAGGAGGCGGGCCGCTACCTGGAGGAACGAGGCATCCCAAGCTACCCCTACTCGCCGGAGCGGGCCGTATCGGCGCTGGCGGCGCTGTACCGCTGGTCGCGCTTCGCTGGCCTCCTGGCGTAGGGGCGCACGGCCGTGCGCCCCTACGCCCTTGCCCGGCTTCTACGCGGATGTGCTACAATACCCCTGCCGACTGGCGGACCTGCCTGCCGGTAGGCAGGTGGAGGGATCGCATAGTGGCTGAGTGCGCCCGCCTGCTAAGCGGGTATCCGCCGAAAGGTGGATCATGGGTTCGAATCCCATTCCCTCCGCCAGCGAATAGAACCCAGAACTTGGAACCTGAAACCGTTTCGCCATAGGTTCTTGGTTCTAGGTTCTTTCACAGCTCCAGCGGCCCGAATAGCCAGCCTCCAACGAAGACCAACATCAAAGCGCGCATCGTCTTGCCGATAGCCACCGCCAGCAGAAAGCGCCAGAAGTTCATCCGCACTGCCCCCGCCGTGATCCCAGCGAACTCGAACACCGGGTTGGGCACCGCCGCCAGCACCAGCAGCGTGACGAAGCCGTAGCGCAGCATCAGCCGATCGACGAAGCCCGCCGCCCGCCGCAGCGCCCGCCCCAACCGGCCCCGCAGTGGCTGCGAACGCTGCTCGCTCAGCTCGCGGCCCAGGAAGCCCGTAAGATAGGCAGTGCTCTCGGCCAAGGTCATGCCGGCGCTGCCAGCGAAGGCCACGCCCCAGGGGTTATGGGTATCGGCCAGGGCCACGATCAGGGCCTGGCCCGCCGCCGTCAGCCCAGGAACCGGGATGAACACCGTCGCGGTGCCCAGGAAGTTGGCGACGAACACCCCCGCGTAGCCCAGGCCCTCCAGGTCGTCCTCATCGACGCCCATCACGAAAGGGACGATGCCCATGGCGACAAAGATGAGGACGAGGGCCAGGCCGCCGCCGTACAGCACCGGGCGGGGCAGCCCCTGCGGCCGCAGCCACCAGGCGAAGAGCCTGCCTACCGGACAGGCAGGCCTGCCTTGAGCGCCAGGGCCCACGCTTTCCGGAGTCCCCACAACAACCACCAGTGTATCGGGTTTCAGGGGCAACGCTCCATAGCAGCCCTCGCCTGGCCGCCTTGAACGGCCCTCGGGCCGATGGTACAATTTGAATTGAGGAAACTTCCCTTTACCCTGCCGGGGCCTGCTCAGCCAGGGGCAGGCTCGTTTTCACCGACGAGAAGACGATGCCTCGCTACCACATCTGGACCGTCGGCTGTCAGATGAACGAGGCCGACTCGGCCAAGCTGGCCGCCGGCCTCCACCGCCTGGGCTGGGACGAGGCGCCCCGGCCCGAGGAGGCGGACCTCGTCGTCCTCAACACCTGCGTCGTCCGCCAGAAGGCAGAGCAGCGGGCCGTGAGCAAGCTGGGCATGCTGCGTAGGCTCAAAGAGCAGCGCAACGGCAGCCTCCGCATCGCCGTCATGGGCTGTCTGGTGGGCTTGCGCCCGGGCGACCTCCAGCAGCGCTTCCCCTTCGTGGACGCCTTCGCCCGCCCCCAGGCCTTTGCCGATGTCCTCGCCGCCGTCGAGCCCGACAGCGACCTGGGCGGCGCCTGCCTGCCGGTAGGCACGGAGTTCTGGCCCCAGACCTTCCCCCAGACCCCTGGCCCCACCGCCTACGTCCCCGTCATCCACGGCTGCAACAAGTTCTGCACCTTCTGCATCGTCCCCTACCGCCGCG
>CAYGYF010000237.1:0-2703 GCA_964354065.1 uncultured Dehalococcoidia bacterium
TTACGTCCATATTTTGCCACCGGTATGCCACAAATTAGTTGACATAACACTGAAGGCTGGCAGTCCAGTTTACGCTTTCATGGTAGGATCAAGAGCAAAGCGTGTCGAATGTCAGGTATGGGTCTCATTGTAGCACAGTGCAGGTATTTGGCCATCCGCAGCGACTATGCCGGAGTTGCTGCAGAGTTGTGTTCTATTCATTGGTTATCCTACTTTCAGACTCAATATCACTGTATCCGTGACGCCCATTGAGACTATTGACAGGCTAATCAGTGCGACATAATCCTTCGTAAAATTGTGATATGTGCCTGAAATTAACAGGATCTTAACAGAAGCGGTTTACAATAGTTGAGCGTAGAGATGTTGGGAAGACTGAATCGTTACCTGACAAAAGTTGGCCTCTTCTTGGTTACGGCGGCCCTAATTGTGGGGGGGGCGGGCTGTGGTTTTCTCACACTTACTATCGACAGCACCGAAGGAGGGTCGGTAGTCACCCCTGGAGAAGGGACTTTTACCTATTTTGCTCCGCAATGCTGTCCAGGGACTCAGCTGGTAGCCGAGGCCGAGGAAGGGTACCGTTTTGTTGAGTGGACTGGTGATCCGTACAGACCTGACAATGCCGACGCTGCTACAACTGGGATCATACTGGGCCGTGACTGCTCTATAACGGCTCACTTCTGGCCCGAATGTATCCCCATGGTCGCGGCAGGTGGGAACCACACGGTGGGGCTTAAGGACAATGGCAGGGTATTCGGCGTGGGAGACAACTCCCATGGGCAGTGCAACGTGGGTAGCTGGAGGGGTATCACTCAGGTCGCTGCAGGATACGGGCACACAGCGGGAATTAGTAGCGACGGCACCGTGGTCGCTGTGGGGGACAATGAGCACGGGCAGTGCGATGTCACACGCTGGATGAACATCATCCATGTCGCTGCAGGCGATAGGCACACGATCGGAGTTAAATCTGGTGGCAAAGCGGTCGCCGTGGGGGACAATGAATATGGTCAGTGCAATGTCGGTAGCTGGAGGGAAATCACTCAGGTCGCTGCAGGTGCTGGTCACACGGCGGCGCTTAGGTCCGACGGGACCGTGGTTGCCGTTGGAGATAATGAATATGGGCAGTGTGATGTCAGCAACTGGACAGACATCAGTCAGATTGTGGTAGGCAGAGCTTTTACAGTAGGGTTTAAGATCGATGGCACCGTGCTGGCTGTGGGAGACAATGACCACGGGCAGTGCGATGTCGGGAGTTGGGGGGGCATCACCAAAGTCGCCGCTGGGAGCTCTCACACAGTAGGGGTTAGGGCAGACGGCACTTTGATCGCGGTGGGAAACAATGATGATGGGCAGTGCGTTGTCGGCAGCGAGAGTTGGACGAACATTGCCCAAGTCGCCGCAGGCCAATATCACACAGTGGGGCTTAAGTCCGACGGTACGGTGACCGCCGCGGGCTGCAATTACTACGGACAATGTGACGTCTGCGGATGGATGGACATCGCTCAGGTCGCAGCAGGCTGGGGTCACACGGTGGGGCTTAGGGACTGGGGGAACGTGGTCGCTGTGGGATACAACGGTGATGGGCAGTGGAATGGCGGCGGACCGTGCAATGTTGGGAACTGGGCAGACATCGCCCAGGTCGCGGTAGGCGGGTATGTTTCGAGTCACACGGTGGGGCTTAAGTCCGATGGCACCGTAATCGCTGTGGGAGACAACTATTACGGGCAATGCAATGTCAACGGCTGGAGTAACATCACCCAGGTTGCTGCAGGCGAGGATGATCACACGCTGGGGCTTAAGTCCGACGGCACCGTGGTGGCTGTGGGAGATAACGAAGAGGGGCAGTGCGATGTGGGTGGCTGGGTGGATGTCACCGAGGTCGAGGCAGGCATGTGGCACACGGTGGGGCTTAGGTCCGACGGCACGGTGGTTGCCGCGGGATGCAGCAGCCACGATCAACGTGATACCGGCCAACTCAATGTCGGCGGCTGGACAGACATTGTCCAGGTCGACGCTGGCTGGTTGCACACGGTGGGGCTTAAGGACGACGGCACGGTGGTTGCAGTGGGATTCAATGGCAGTGGACCGTGCAATGTTGGGGACTGGACGGACATCATCGAAGTTGCAGCAGGTTTCGAGCACACAGTGGGGCTTAAGGAAGACGGCACCGTCGTGGATACTAGATTCAATGTGGGCAGCTGGACGAACATTGTCCAAGTCAGCGCGGGCTATGCTCACACGGTGGGGGTTAAGGACGACGGCACTGTCGTCGCTGTGGGAGACAATGAGTACGGGCAGTGCGATTTCGGCGCCTGGATGCTCATCAGCTAGGTCACCGCAGCCAGCTGCATAGACATCTCGCTCCAAGCCACTAAGTTAGACGTCAAATATCCAACTTCCTTTTCACAGAGCTGTCATACTTGAGATGTGGATTTGGCCGCCGACTCTGTCTGAGATAGTTGTACAGTAACATACGCACGAAATGACAGACTTCCTTATGTTCATTCAGTGTCACATTCTAGCGTCAAGTTTTGTTTCCACACCACATCTGCGGACGCCTTGATGTTAAAGGGTATCGGTGTTACGCTGCTCAGGTTGTATTGATTGACAAACGTGACACACTCAAGTAGTATCAAATATCAGGAGACACTAGAGATGAAGAAAGATTTACTGTCAATAGCTGACCTCAACGGTAAGGAAATTGAA
>CAYGYF010000238.1:0-2690 GCA_964354065.1 uncultured Dehalococcoidia bacterium
AGCAACATCGAGCAGGTGAAGGCGCGGGAAGGGACGGTGATCGCCATCGGCAGCGAAGGGGATGCGGAACTGGCCAGGAAGGTCGACCATATCATCTACCTGCCGCAGGCCTCGCCCCTGCTAATGCCTATCCTGACAGCGGTGCCTCTCCAGTTCTTCGCCTATCACATCGCCGTTCGCCGCGGCTGCGACGTCGATCAGCCGCGCAACCTGGCCAAGACCGTCACGGTCGAGTAGGCCTGCCTGCCGCTAGGCAGGGGCTGGCGTTTCCGCGATGGAGAGCGAAACAAATGGCCCTCTCATTCGTCTATTACCTGCGAAGCCATAGAAATCACCCAATCCTAGCTGGACGGCTTGGGCGTTGATGCTATAATGTCAAGTAAACTTCCACGGTGATGGGCCCATCAGGGGCAGGAGGAAAGCTACATGGCGTCAGACAAGCGAGCCATCGTATGGTTCGCCGAGGTGGGCAAAGAGGATGTAGAGCAAGCGGGAGGTAAGGGTGCCAACCTCGGCGAGATGACCAGGGCCAATATCCCTGTTCCAGCGGGGTTTATTGTTACCGCGGACACCTATTTCCGCTTCCTCGACCAGTCCGGTCTTCGCTCCGCCATCGGGAAACTCCTCTCCTCTCTCGACTATGACGACAGCGCCCTACTGCAAAGGGTGTCTGAGAAGATCAAGGAGCTCATCTGCGGCTCGCCGGTCCCTGCGGACATGGCCGCGGAGATCAAGGGCGCCTATCGCGAGCTAGGCGGCGGGCCGGTAGCTGTGCGCAGTTCGGCCACCGCCGAGGACATGGCCGACGCTTCCTTTGCCGGCCAGCAGAGCAGCTTCCTGAACATAGCCGGGGGGGATGAGGTGGTGGACGCCGTGCGCGCCTGCTGGGCGTCCCTGTTTGAGGCGCGGGCGATCTTCTACCGCGCCGACAAGGGCTTCGACCACCTGAAGGTGGGGATCGCCGTGCCCGTTCAGCGCATGGTGCAGTCGCGACGCTCCGGGGTGATGTTTACGGTGGAGCCAGACACGGGTGATCGGTCGAAGATCGAGATCGAAGCTGTGTACGGCTTGGGCGAGGGCATAGTCTCAGGGCAGATCACCCCAGACAACTACGTGGTGGACAAGGCAACCCTGAGCATCTTGCAGAAGCGGGTGGCGGAGCAGGAGCAGCAGATCGTCCGCGATCCACAAGCTGCGGGCCGCGGCCTGGAGACGAGCATGTGGGCGGCCGTCCCGGCCGAGCTGCGCCAGAGGCAGAAGCTGAGCGGTGAGGAGATTGTGGATTTGGCCCGTATCGGTAAGCAGGTGGAAGGGCACTACGGCTTCCCCCAGGACATCGAGTGGGCTGAGGAGGACGGGCAGTTCTACATCGTCCAGACGCGCCCGGTAACGGTTCTGACTGTGGCAGAGGAGGAGAAGGGTGTGGTGGCGGAAACAGTGCCGGTGCTTCTAAGCGGCGCGCCGGCCAGTCCTGGGGCAGAGGCGGGCCCGGTGAAGGTGGTAACCAGCGCCTCGGGGATCGAGTTCGTGGAGAGTGGCGATGTGCTGGTGGCGGAGATGACCACGCCTGACTTCGTGCCGGCCATGAAGCGAGCGGCGGCCATCGTCACCGATCGGGGCGGCCGCACCTGCCACGCGGCCATCGTCAGCCGGGAGCTGGGCATCCCCTGTGTGGTGGGGACGGGCGATGCCACCACAGTCCTGCGCAACGGTCAGCTAGTCACGGTGGATGGCTCTGAGGGGAAGGTGTACGCCGGCCGGGCGGAGGCGCGCCTGGCTTGGGCGGCACAGGAGAAGACTCGGCGGGCGGTAGCGTGCGACATCAAGACCCGCACCAGGGTCTACGTGAACCTGGCCGAGCCCGATCTGGCGGATGTCGTGGCCGCTCGCAACGTCGATGGCGTGGGCCTGCTGCGGGCGGAGTTCATGATCGCTCAGATCGGCGAGCATCCTCAGTTCGCCATCGACGAGGGGCGGTCGGAGCAGTACATCGAGAAGCTGGCGGACGGCCTGCGCAAGTTCGCCAGGGCCTTCGACTCGCGGCCGGTGGTCTACCGCACGAACGACTTCAAGACCAACGAGTATCGCAACCTGCGGGGCGGCGAGAAGTACGAGCAGTTCGAGGAGAACCCGATGATCGGCTATCGGGGCGCTTCTCGCTACATTCGCGACATCGATATCTTCCGGCTGGAGCTGGAGGCGATCAAGCGGGTGCGGCGCGACTACCCGAACCTGTGGGTGATGATCCCCTTCGTGCGGACGCCGGAGGAGCTGGCGGGGGTGAAGGCGCTCATGGAGCAGGAGGGGTTGCCGCGCTCGCAGGACTTCAAGCTGTGGATGATGGCGGAGGTGCCCTCCAATGCCCTGATCCTGGACCGCTTCATCGACGTGGGCATCGACGGCATCTCGATCGGCTCCAACGACCTGACGCAGCTCATCCTGGGCATCGATCGGGACAACGCTCGCTTCGCGGTGGAGTTCGACGAGCGGAACGAGGCAGTGATGCTCGCCCTGGAGAAGCTGATCAGGACGGCCAATGCTCGCGGTGTCACCTCGTCCATCTGTGGCCAGGCCCCTTCGGACTACCCGGACCTGACGCGGAAGCTGGTGGAGTGGGGGATCACGTCCATCTCGGTGAACCCGGACGTCATCGACAGGGCGCGGGAGATCATCGCTGAGGCGGAGGCGGG
>CAYGYF010000239.1:0-2689 GCA_964354065.1 uncultured Dehalococcoidia bacterium
CGATAAGCAGGACCATGAGGTGGATATCTTCGCAGTTGGTGACGATGGCCTTGGCGATGGTCTTCAGGAGCATGGTCTTGCCCGCCTTGGGCGGCGAGACTATCATGCCGCGCTGGCCGCGGCCGATGGGCGCCACCAGGTTCATGAGGCGAGCGGAGAGGGCTTGCGGTTTGGTCTCCAGGTCGATGAGGACGTTGGGGAAGATGGGCGTGAGGTGCTCGAAGTGGGGGCGCATCTTGGCCACTTCCGGGTCGACGCTGTTGACCGCTTCAACCCGCAAGAGGCCGTAGTACTTCTCGCTGTCCTTGGGCGGCCGCACCTGGCCGGTGACGTAGTCGCCGGTGCGCAGGCCAAAGCGGCGGATTTGGGATTGGGACACGTAGACGTCACCAGGGCCGGGTCGGAGACCATCGCCCCGCAGGAAGCCGTAGCCCTCGTCCGTGATCTCCAGGATGCCGCCGGCCAGGAGGTTGCCCTGCTGTTCGGCGCGGGCCTGGAGGATGCGAAAGACGAGGTCCTGTTTCCTGAGCCCGGTGTGGCCAGTGATGCCCAAATCTTTGGCCACATCCATGAGCTCTTCACGGGTCTTGGCCTCAAGCTCGGCCAGGTTCATGGTGATCTCCTGTGTGGTTTGGTTTGGCGCCTAGCGACTGAAGCATGGGGAATGAGACACGATGCGAAAGAGGCACTATTAGGATAGCGCAAGTTGGGTCACGGGTCAAGGGTCACGGGTCACGGGTCGGGACGAGGCTTCAACAAGCGTTGGCCCTCGGCCTTGGCTGCGTCGGCGAGGAAGTGTTCGATGCCGGTGTCGGTAAGGGGATGGCGGAGCATGGCCATGAGGACGGCGTAGGGGATGGTGGCGATGGGGGCGCCGGCCTGGGCGGCCTGGGTCACGTGGCGGGGATGGCGCAGGCTGGCGGCGATCACCTGGGCCGGTAGGTGGTAGCGGTCGAAGATCTCCACCGCCTCGGCCACCACGATCATGCCGTCTTGGCCCACGTCGTCCAGGCGGCCGACGAAGGGGCTCACGTAGGTGGCGCCCACGTGAGCGGCCAGGAGGGCCTGGTTGGCCGAGAAGATGAGGGTCATGTTAACCTTCACACCCTCCTTGGCCAGGCGGGAAGTGGCCTCCAGACCGACCTCGTCGATGGGTATCTTGACCACCACGTTGGGATGCCAGGAGGCGATACGGCGCGCCTCCTCCACCAAGCCGTCGATGTCGCGGGAGGTGGCTTCGGCGGAGATGGGGCCATCGACAATGGTGGCGATCTCCAGGACGATGTCGTGGTAGTTGCCGCCGCCCGCTTTGGCCCAGAGACTGGGGTTGGTGGTGACGCCGGAGATGACCCCCAGCTTGGCCGCCGCGCGGATCTCGTCAACGCTGGCCGTGTCCAGAAATAGACGCATGCTCACATCCGCCGGAGGCGGACAGGTCCGCCAGATCGAATTGTAACTGCTTTCAGGCCTGCGGGAAAGCAGGCTTACGGGCGCGGCGATGCTTCTTCGACGGCGGCTGTGGCGATGGGCGTCTGCCCTGCCCTCTGAGCAGCTGCCCCGAGGAAGTCGCGGAAGAGGGGGTGGGGGCGGTTGGGTCGGGAGCGGAACTCGGGGTGGAACTGGGAGCCGACCATCCAGGGGTGATCCCGCAGCTCGCAGATCTCCACCAGGGTACCGTCAGGCGAGAGGCCGCTGGGGATGAGGCCGGCCTGGGCCAGGGGCTCCCGATAGGCGTTGTTGAACTCGTAGCGATGGCGGTGCCGTTCCGTGACCTGGGGCTCGCCGTAGGCGGCGAAGGCCCTGGTTCCCGGCACCAGATGGCAGGGGTAGCCGCCCAGGCGCATGGTGCCGCCCTTGTCTTCGACGCCCTCCTGCTCGGAGAGGAGGCTGATGACCGGGTAGGGCGTGTCGGGGCAGAACTCGGTTGAGTGGGGGGCATCGCTCTGGAAGAGGTGGCGGGCAAATTCGACGACCATGATCTGCATACCCAGGCAGAGGCCGAGGTAGGGCAAGCCCTGCTGGCGAGCGTAGCGGGCAGCGCGAACCATGCCCTCGATGGCCCGCTCGCCGAAGCCACCGGGCACCACGATGCCATCGACTCCGGCCAGGACGGCCTCGCCGCCCGGCTCCTCGAGGTCGCCCGAGTGCACCCAGCGGATGTCCACGGCCAGGCCGTGGTGAACGGCGGCGTGGATGAGGGATTCCTTCACCGAAAGATAGGCATCGGGGAGCTCGGCGTACTTGCCCACCACGGCCACCGAAACCCGTCCGCGGGGGTTCTTGAGGCGGGTCACCCACTTCTGCCAATCGGCCAGGTCGCGGGAGCCGGCGGGCAGGTGGAGGCGCTCCATGATGTAGGTGCTGAGGCCGGCCTGCTCCAGCACCAGGGGCACCTCGTAGATGGTGGGCATGGTCAGCATGGGGATGACCGCCCGCTTCTCGACGTCGCAGAAGAGGGAGATCTTGTCGCGCAGGTCGTCGGCCATGGGGTGGTCGCTGCGGCAGATGATGACGTCGGGCTGGATGCCCATGCTGCGCAGCTCGCGGACGCTGTGCTGGGTGGGCTTGGTCTTGAGCTCGCCGGTGGTGGAGATGAAGGGGAGGAGGGTGACATGAATGGCCAGGGTATCCTCGCGCGCCTCCTCCTTGCGCATCTGGCGGACAGCCTCCAGGAAGGGCTGGCCCTCGA
>CAYGYF010000240.1:0-2667 GCA_964354065.1 uncultured Dehalococcoidia bacterium
ACGACTGGTATGGTCAAGATGATTTGTAATGCTGACGAGGGCACAGTGCTGGGAATGCACATCATGGGCCCCCACGCTAGCGACCTTATCGCTGAAGGCGCGCTCGCCATACGACTGGGACTAACGGCTAAGGACATTGCCCATACGATCCATGCCCACCCTACTCTAGCTGAGGCAGTGCGCGAGACAGCAATGGGTCAGCTCGACGGCGCCATCCACTTCCTCAACATCTAGAGCTTAGCCAATGGGCGTTTCTACGTTCAAAAAGACCTGCACTGCCCCTTACCTGGAGATAGTGCCGTACGAGGTTGCCCTGAGGCTGCAACAAGGATCAATGCAGGCAAGAGCTGAGGGCAGAATTGGTGATGTAATGCTGCTCCTGCAGCACCCAACGGTCTTCACCATAGGGCGATTTAAGGGGGGAGAGGACATAATTGTTCCTCCTGATACACTAGCTCGAGAAGGAATCTCCGTTTTTCGTACCAATCGGGGGGGAGGTATTACCTATCATGGTCCAGGACAGCTTGTAGGCTATCCCATCGTTAACCTGAAAGAGAACGGACTTGGTGTGCGTGAATATATCCGGAGATTAGAAGAGGCTATCATCATGTCGCTGCTGGCTCTGGGTATCCAGGGTTACCGGGTGACAGGCTATCCGGGCGTTTGGGCGAGTGGAAAGAAAGTTTGCTCCATAGGAATACATGTCAGCCACTACATCACGATGCACGGATTTGCTCTCAACGTGACCAATGACCTGCGGTATTTTGAGTATATAAGACCTTGTGGCTTGCAGGGCGAAGTGATGACCTCAATTTCAGAGTTGTTGGGGCATTGGGTGGGGATGAAGACCATCATAGACAAATTACTTCCTTCCTTCTCCGAGACATTTTGCTTAGACTGTGAACAGGAGAGCGGTAGATGGCTGGCTATACTAGACGCCCAGAGTGGCTGAAGCTAAGCGCTCTTGAGCCTGCGATACTGAACAGGGCGACAAAACTCACCCGTGACTTGAAGCTGCATACCGTCTGTGAAAGTGCTCGTTGTCCGAACCGGACAAAATGCTTTGCGGAAGGTACGGCCACATTCATGATACTAGGCAATATCTGTACTCGCAATTGCACCTTTTGTGCGGTGAAGCATGGCAAGCCCCAGGCTCCTGACTCTCAAGAGCCGGACCATATTGTGCGAGCAGTCGCCAAACTGGGTCTGCGGTACGTAGTCGTTACGTCTGTAACCAGAGATGATCTCCCCGATGGCGGTTCTTCCCAGTTCGCCCGAACCATCAGAGCGATCCGTAAGTATGACCCAAGTATTGCGGTTGAAGTCCTTATCCCTGACTTTCAGGGGTTAGCCTCTGCCCTGCAAACGGTAGTAGATGCCTGCCCTGCTGTTCTCAACCATAACATAGAAACGGTGCCCCGGCTTTACCCGGAGGTCCGTCCGAAAGCGCAATATCGGCGGTCGCTCGACCTTCTAAAACAGGCTAGGCTGCTCGACAGCAGCCTCTTGACCAAATCTGGGCTCATGTTGGGATTGGGCGAATCTTGGGAGGAGGTCATTGAAGTAATGGCTGATCTCAGGCTGGCTGGCTGTGACCTTCTAACCATAGGTCAGTATTTGCAGCCTTCGCTAGAGCACCACAGGTTGGTTCGATACATTCGCCCTCAAGAGTTTGAAGAATACCAAATTGTGGGAAAGAAATTAGGGTTTGTCTCTGTCGTGTCTGGTCCGCTAGTACGTAGCTCCTTTCATGCTGCCGAGATGTATATGTCAGCAACTTGGAAATCGAAGCAGGAGTCTAGCTCATCTGTAGGAAATGAGGGCTACAGGAAAGGTACGCAAATCTGCCAGAGGTAATGTCACACAGCGCTGTAGAAAATGCCGCAATGGGAAATGCGGAAGATTGGGGGAACAGGTTTGACGGGATCTGTCAGAAGAAACCGAGGTACAAGGGGATCTGTTTTTTCTCCCCACCTGGTTTAAACATTTCGTCTGCCCCGGCTGAGGGCAGCCCATATTTGGTCACTCACTGATTCTGCCAGGCTACGGTCGTGCCCAGTCTTGAATTACAGCCAACTATATAATCTGGCACCAAATTTCTTTCCCTTGATGAGAGCCCCCTCTTTACTCGATGGCGAGGGTGAGGGTGCGGCTGCGAGAGGGGGCAATCCCCCTGCCTCTAACTCCTTCCCGCCAGGTGAGGGAGAACTACAAAGCATAAGAAAGAAACCACGCGGCCGATATTCAGGGTGGTTTTCAGTTGGTGATAGGAGAGCTAGGGGCGGACCTGGCCTGTGCCCCAGATAATCCACTTATAGCTGGTTAGCTCTTTCAAAGCCATGGGACCGCGGGCGTGAAATTTCTGGGTGCTTATGCCTATCTCGGCGCCTAAGCCAAACTGTGCCCCATCAGTGAAGCGGGTGCTGGCGTTGGCATAGACACAGGCGGCATCTACTTCGTTGAGAAAGCGCATTGCTGCCGAATGGTCTTCGGTGACGATAGCTTCGGAGTGTCCTGAGCCGTATTTCTCGATATGCTCCAAAGCTTCGTCCAGTGAGTCAACCACCTTGATGGCTGCCCTCAACGACAGATATTCCTTCCCCCAGTCCTCATCTGTGGCTGCTACCAGTTTTAGAGCAGGGACAGATTTCAGAATAGCCAGTGCTC
>CAYGYF010000241.1:0-2651 GCA_964354065.1 uncultured Dehalococcoidia bacterium
ACTGGGGCCGGGTTCACTACGCGCCCTTCGAGCACGTGCTGGGTCGGATGCGCCCTCTGCGGCCCTTGTTCAATCGCGGCCCCGTCCCGGTAGGCGGCGATATGAACACCCTGGCCAACGCTAGCTTCGTGGGCAGTCGACCCTATGGCGTGTATAGCTCCGCTGTCTCCTACCGCCAGATCATCGACCTGAGCGACTTCAACCGCAGCGTGGCCATCCTGCCCGGCGGCCAGTCGGGCCACCCCGTCAGCCGCCACTACGCCGACATGATCGAGGCCTGGCGGCGGGTGGAGTACCATCCGATGCTGTTCGACCGCGAGCAGATCGAGCGGCAGGCGGAGGGCAGGCTGAGGCTGGAGCCAACACCCGGCGGTGGAGCCTGACGCGGGCTATTACAGCCTATGGGGGTAGAAAAATGTGCGAGTTATTCGCTCTGAGTTGCAACGAGAAGGATCGCGCTACCAGGAGTCTGCCCGTTTTCCAAAAGCGCGGCAGTTGGTGCCACGACGGGTGGGGCATTGGCTGGTACGATGGGCCGACGGGGCAGGTGGACAAGTCGGGCGAGGATGTGAACGTCAGCCAGCGCTTTTTCGAGACGGTTGAACGGGCCAAGGGGAACGTCATTGTCGCCCATGTCCGACTTAGCACGGACGGCGCCGTAGATACCTGCAATTCCCACCCCTTCAAGATTCACGCCCTCGGACGGGACTGGTTATTTGCTCACAATGGATCAGTGCAGCAGATTGACTCTCAGGGTTACCCCAGCCGGGTGAAGCCGTACTCAGAGATAGATTCCGCCAGGGTTTTCACCTTTCTTATCGACGAATTGGAACGCTATGTTCAGGGGTCGGCAATTCGCGGAATGTACCCGGGGGTCGTCAGAGCAACGAGGACGCTTATCGAAAGGTTCGGACAAAGGTTCGGAGGGACCGTAAACTACCTACTCACCGACGGGCTCAATCTGTTCATACTGAACCACTACCCAAGCAAACCTATTTACTTCCTGAAGCGGGGCAAGCCTTACGGCTCGGCGTTTCTCGCCACTACCGTGCGCAGGCTGACGGCGGAAAGGTGGAAGCCCTTGCCCCCAGACCGGCTGTTGGTCGTGAGCAACGGCGAGTTCCTTGTGCTGAGCGATCCGATAGTGGGAGTGCAGCCATGAAGAAGACGGTGCGCGACATCGACGTTCGGGGCAAGCGGGTGCTGGTGCGGGTGGACTTCAACGTGCCCCTCGATCCGGCGAGCGGACGGGTGCTGGACGACAGCCGCATCCGGGCAGCGCTGCCGACCATCGAATACTTGCGTGAGCAGGGGGCCGGGCTCATCGTCTGCTCTCATCTGGGGCGGCCCGATGGCAAGGTGGTGGAGAAGCTGCGGCTGGCGCCGGTGGCTGAGCGCCTGGGCGAGCTGTTGGGCTCGCCGGTACAGACGACGGACTGCTGCATCGGGCCGGCGGTGGAGGCGGCGGCTCAGGCCCTGGCGGCGGGCGAGGTGCTCCTGCTGGAGAACCTGCGCTTCCACCCTGAGGAGGAGGCCAACGACGCGGCCTTCGCCCAGGCCCTGGCCTCCCTGGCCGCCGTCTACGTCAACGACGCCTTTGGGACAGCCCACCGCGCGCACGCCTCCACGGCGGGAGTGGCCGCCTATCTGCCGGCGGTGGCGGGTTTCCTGATGGAGAAGGAGATCGCCTTCCTGGGCAAGGCCCTGGCTAACCCCGATCGACCCTTCGCGGCAGTGATCGGCGGGGCGAAGATCAGCACCAAGATCGCGGTGCTGGAGAACCTGCTGGACAAGGTGGACCGATTGATCATCGGTGGGGGGATGGCCTGTACCTTCCTGAAGGCGGAGGGGTTCGAGGTGGGCCAGTCGCTGGTGGAGGCGGAGCAGGTGGACACCGCCCGCCAGATCATGGAGCGAGCCGCCCAGCGGGGCACGATGCTCCTCCTGCCCACGGACGTGATCGTGGGTGACCGCTTCCAGGCGGACGCCCGGCGGATGGTGGTCTCGGTGAACGCTGTACCCGCCGATTGGCAGATCATGGACATCGGCGAGAAGACGGTGGAGGTGTTCAGCCGCGCCCTGGAGCCGTGCAAGACGGTGCTGTGGAATGGGCCGATGGGGGTGATCGAGCTGGCGCCCTTCGCCCGCGGCTCGCACCGGCTGGCGGCGGCCATCGCCAACCTGGACGCCACGACCATCGTGGGTGGGGGCGAGACGGTGGCGGTGGTGGGGGAGTTGGGTCTGGAGGGCAAGTTCAGCCACGTATCGACGGGCGGGGGCGCCGCCTTGGAGTTCCTGGAGGGGCGGGAGCTGCCCGGGGTGGCGGCGCTGGCGGACAAAGACTAGATTGCATGGACTTCGAACTTATCCGCGAGATCGTGATCCCTAGCGACAGCAAGATCGTGCTGCTGGTGCTGGACGGGCTGGGCGGCTTGCCCCGCCCGGAGACGGGCCGCACAGAGATGCAGACGGCCAATACGCCCAACCTGGACCGCCTGGCCCGCGAGGGCATCTGCGGGATGATCTATCACGTGGGCATGGGGGTGACACCGGGCAGCGGGCCGGGGCACCTGGCTCTCTTCGGCTACGATCCCCGGCGCTATCGCATCGGCCGCGGCGCCCTGGAGGCGGTGGGCATCGACTTCGACCTG
>CAYGYF010000242.1:0-2641 GCA_964354065.1 uncultured Dehalococcoidia bacterium
CTAGGATTGTGCAATGGCTCAGGGTGTTTGGAGGCCTTCGCATATAGGTTCCCACTAAGTACAGCTTCGCGAGATTCAACCTGCAGGTTTGACTATGGTTGCTTCTTGCATAATGTGAGACAATAACGTCAACACTTCTTTGCTCGCCTAGTCGATTAGAGAAGGAGTAGATGAGTAAGTTAGCCTGCCATATTCCTGTGAAACCGATCACGTCTATCATAATTGGGATCATGCTTGTGCTAAGCATTCTGGTGTCAGGCGCTTCTGCCACTGCGAAAGGCGAAGGCTTTGCCATCTACTTGACCAAACAAGATATTCCTCCCGCCCGGATGGAGGCTTTAAGCCACGTCAACCTGACCGACCAGCCTATTGTCTCAGCTGAAGATGTCATCACCTATAATGCCCAAACACACGAGCTAAAACTTACTGGCGAAGCCTTTGAACGTATTTCTGAGCTAGAAGTACCCGTTCAAGGTAGGTCGTTCATGGTTTGCGTTGATAAGCAACCTATCTATTGGGGAGCTTTCTGGACTCCGATTTCCTCAATTTCATTTGATGGTGTTACTATCTGGAAGCCGTACAGCTCCCAGGGCCCTGCAATCATAACGCTCGAACTGGGTTATCCATCTTCCGCCTTCTACGGCGGTGAGGACCCGCGGAACAGTCCGGAAATATCGCAGTCTCTGGAGCAGGCTGGCAAGCTAGTCGACAAGCTATCAATTACATCCATAGAAAAGCTACCCCGCTCATTCAAAGGATACGAGCTGTACTCATGGGAAAAAGAAGGCCAATGGCACTTTACCTTGATTACCGGTACCAATCGTGTTAAGACGATGGAAGAAATAACTTCTGAAGAGGATTTTATCTCTGAAACCGGGTGGGTGAAAATCCAGGTGGTGGGTGCAGATGCGATTAAAGATGTTCTCAGCCGCTTGCCTGAGGGTGAGTCAGTCTTCTGGTGTGATGAGTTGCATATAGGACAATCAACAGAGACCGATTTACAGTTACCACCTGAGGGGATTGCAGATGCAATCGAGGAATATGCTAAGCAGTGCGGGTTAGATTTTGTGGCTACAGTAGAAGGCTATTGAGAATGAAGGTCACGAAGAAGTATGTCGTTGACTAGCCACCAAACAAACCATGCTTTTGTGCAATTCCGCACTCTCGTGTATCACGGCACCGACTTGATTATCCAGACCGCAGCCGCGTTAAGAAACGGACTGCCAGCTCAAAAAGGGATAGGTCTGCCCGTCAACGATATTCCAGATGTAGGATAGGTTGCGCACGTTGGGATTGGCGACTGCCACTGTGTTCCAGCCTGCACCTGTAAAAGTGCTGATGCTCTTCATTTCCGCGGTGGTCTTGCCTATCCCGCCAGCCGAAGTAGATTGTCCACTGGTTTCGGTATCCCAGAAAGAGTTGTTCACAGTGCCGCCACCCGACTGCACCAGACCGCGAACGAAGGTACTGCCAGTCACGCTGCCTATGGAATAAGAGTTGCTCACAGCGCCTCCATGATTCCATCCTATGAGACCACCAGCGCGTAAGCCGGTCACACTACTGGTGGAATAGGAGTTGCTCACGATGCAGTCATTCCGTCCCACCAGACCACCAACAAAGTCCTTGCCAGTAACGCCGCCGCTGGAATAGGAGCTGTTCACGGTGCCGACACTACCTCCCACCAGGCCGCCGACCCTTTCACTACCAGTTACAGCTAGGTTTACATTCTCGACACCCACTTTGTTGACTTTTCCACGAGAATCAAGGTATCCAAATAACCCGACTTGCGCAACGGAGTTAAAGTTGAGCTTCAAGTTTGAGATTTTGTGGCCATTGCCATCGAACTCTCCAGCCAGATACGGGATATAGAAGTTGGGGTCGCCGCTCAAATCAAGGTCGTTTGTCAATCTGAACATCAGAGTATCATTTTGACCGAACGCCAGTAGCTGTTTGAAGTCATTGACATTGTTTATCAGATAGTAACCATCTTTCTGAGAAAGTCTTTGATTGATATCTAGATGCTTGCCATTAGCCAGCCATTCGTCAAAGTCCCTGTCAAACAGAGCTCCAATAGTAATTACCTTCTGTCCGTTAATTAGGACCTCATCATAGTTATAGTAGGAATTGCTCATAATGCCGTGAGAATTCAGTCCCGCCAGACCGCCGACAGCCCAATAACCAGCTACCCTGCCGGTGGAATAGGAGTTGCTCACTGTGCCATCATTTTCTCCCACCAGACCGCCAACACCCCCACGGCCAGCTATGTTTACGTTCTCGGCACTCACTCCAGTGACTGATCCACCAGAGGCAAGGTATCCAAATAATCCCACTTGCGTGATGGAA
Organism: uncultured Dehalococcoidia bacterium; assembly: GCA_964354065.1. Taxonomy (GTDB): domain Bacteria; phylum Chloroflexota; class Dehalococcoidia; order SM23-28-2; family SM23-28-2; genus JAUYDU01. Next base: position 2,344 of record CAYGYF010000242.1, read on the forward strand.
TCGAAGCTGAAGCTCAAATTCGCTATCTTGTGACCGTTGCCATCAAACTCTCCAGCCAGATACGGGATGTAGAAATTGGGCTCGTCACCTAAATCCAAGTCGTTTTTCAATCTGAATTTCAAGGCACCATCCTGACCGAAGGCGAGTAGCTGTTTGAAGTCATTCACATTATTTATCAGGTAGTAGCCATTTTGCTGAGAAAGCCTTTTGTTGGTATCCAGAGACTTATTGTTAGCAAGCCATTGCTCGAAGTCTTCATTGGACAAAGCTCCAATAGTGATTATATTCCTGCCATTGA
>CAYGYF010000243.1:0-2625 GCA_964354065.1 uncultured Dehalococcoidia bacterium
GTCCTGACGGTGTCGGTCCTGTGCCCGTCGCCGTCGAAATCGGCGAGGATTGGCTCGCGCTCTGTGCCGTTAGTCCATTCGGCCTGCAGAGGCTTCGCCGAGTTGATGGCGCTCACAAGCTCCTCGTTGGTCGTGACGTACCCGCTCGCGGCTTCCCCACTGAATTTCGAGCCAGCAAGGTTAAAGAGCAGAAAGCCGTATAGGACTAGCAGGACAGGCCAAAGGCGTCGGTTGAGTGCAACCACCTTCCTGCAGGAAGGGATTCGCCTGTACCGGAGAGGGCTGCCTAGACCGGACACACCGCTCATCTGACATCTTAGACGCTTGCGCGGACAGACTGTTACTGATGCTGTGGGGCGGCAAGATTCCATCCGTCTCCTTACAGGTCAAGCAGCCAGCCATTCTCGAGAGGTATTGGCCCCCTCAACAACAATTGATATGATAAGGATATCTTTGGCATATCTAGCCGGAGTGGGGCAAGCCATGCCGCAAGAAGACGAGCGGTCAGAGGAAGTATCGCTGTCCGGGCGTCGTGGAAGAGTGGCCAGCGGCAACGGCGCCGCTGCCCTCAGCGAGGACGAGCGCCGCGGAATTCGAGCTCGTGCGTCCCCCGAGGGAATCGTTACAATCCTCTTTACCGATGTCGTTGAGTCAACCCGCCTGAGACAACGTCTTGGGGATGACGTTGCTCAAGAGCTATTCCGTGAGCACAACTGGATACTAAGGGATCAGATAGGGAAGCACAGCGGGTTCGAGGTCAAGACCTCCGGCGACGGCTTCATGGTGGCCTTCACCGACGTGGTGGGGGCTCTCAACTGCGCCATCGCTATCCAGCGAGCCATCGCTCAGCACAACCGAGAGCACCCGGGACAGCAGCTCCAGGTCAGGATAGGCCTGAACTGCGGCCAGACGATAAAGGAGGAAGAGGACTTTTTCGGGACTGCCGTGGTGGTCGCTGCTCGCATAGCCAGCCTGGCCAGGGGTGGCGAGATACTGGTGTCGGAAATGGTGCGTGGCTTGGCGGGATCCAGGCAGAGCATTCGCTACGTTCAGCATGGTCGGCGTCATCTGAAAGGGCTGGTGGGGACCTATGGCATCTGGGCGGTGCCGTGGCGAGAATCGGAGGTGGGGGGGATTGTGCGACTATGGTCAAGGCCGGCCTTCCGCGTGACCGCGCTGGCGCTGCTACTGGTCGCCATCGGCGGTGGGATAGCAAGCGGTCTCGTCCTGAGCCGGGACGGCGGAGGGGGTGGAGCGCCCGCAGCTACGGTGTCGTTTCAGGAGGTAGTGACCCATCTTATGACGGAAGGGACGACAGGGAGAGTGAGCGGCGACTGCCTATCTGAGGATCTGGTCTATCGAGGTAGCTCTGAGGGTACGGTCACAGGTGACATCTCTGGCCGCTTCTCTGCCACAGGCGATACCACCCTGTACGCGGCCGGCAGCTGCCAGTCAGGGCTCGTGAAGGCCACCTTCACCATAACGGACCCCGATGGCAACAGTCTTTCCGGAACAACAGAAGGCCCCATCTCCGTTGCCAGAATGCTCCAAGCCAGCGCCGGTTCGACCGTATCGGCTGCCATCATCACCGGCGGAAGCGGCATCTACGAGGGCGTAACCGGTAAGGGCTCCTGTACCACCTTGTCGGTTCACGAGGTTGAGCCAGACGGCACGGTCACATCTCAGGCAGAAGCGGACTGTGCCTTTGAGCTCGCCGCGGCGGGAGCGGCAGGGACCGGATCAGAACCGGTAATGGTCCAGATGGGTGCCAGTTCGGAAGAGATGACGGTTTTCGGTGGCCCTGCCGACATCCCCAACACGGTAAGCATCGTGGTGCTCTACAGGAACAATCGCGACCAGCCTCAGAAGGGACTATCGCTCAGGGTGCCTATCCCGGAGGGGACGCAGATACTGGCGGCAGCCAGAGGCGAAAAGCAGCCGGTCTCGACAGGGGAGCGCGTCTGGAATCTGCCGGACCTTCCGCCGGGGGCAATTCAGCGGCTCGAGTTCACACTACAGCTGCTGGCGGCAGAGACGTCCACTGTCCCACTCGTCGTGCAGGTAAGCGGCGAGGCCTTCGAACAGCCCGTGACTAGCGACCCCGTCATGATCAGAGTCAAGCAGTAGCCGCTAGGCAGAACCCCTACAGACCCGGCCCCCATCCGTTTCAGCCGGAGGCTGATCCGCCGGTGGCGGATATCCGTTCCCTATCCGTTGACGACTTGGAAGCTGCGGGGCTTAGCCCGCAGCTTCCAAGTCGTAGCTGCAGGGCTTTTCCACCAGAGGCGGATGCGCCTCTGGCGCAAACTCTGCCTCACACCGGCCCCACCCATCGATGCCTCTGCCTTCAGGCTGGGGTCGTGCCCAACACAGCCCGTAGCAGAGAGCCCCTACCTCCCCCACCGCCTCCTGGCGTACCAGGCGCCTGCTATCCGCCTGCGGCCTGCTCCGCTTCGGCTTCCATCTTGGCGAGTCTGGTGTAGTAGTCTGAGTACTCGTTCAGATGTGCGAGGGCAATCTTTCCGGTTGTTATGGGGTCGTCGTGGGTGACATCAGTAGAAGGGTCCTGGCGGCCGTGCTCCAGTTCGACATGGAGGCCCATCAGGAACTGTTCAACGTCGAACT
>CAYGYF010000244.1:0-2564 GCA_964354065.1 uncultured Dehalococcoidia bacterium
TCCCCGCACAATCTCTCTCTTATACTGCATATTCTATTCTGGCTAAGTTAGCATAACAAGAAACGATTATTACACTTAATTCCAGGGACACCATACCAATCGGGCCCACGACAAATCAGGTATTATGTTCTAGAACACCAGTGAAGGAAGACGAGCCTCCACCCCGCCGCCCTATTCTGCGAAATGTTGTGTGTGGCTACCCGCTCGGTTTGTATCTGGCAACGTTTCACGTCTTTCACCATCCCTGAGAAGTCACACCTTCCTCGTATGCTGTGTACCGAAACAGGTCATTTTCTTCCAAGAACAAACAAATACGAGGCAGGTGACGCCCCGGATTTTGCTATTGCTTCCTTGATCTTCTGTGCGTCTTCCATCAACCGCATTCGCGCCTGCAGATCTGGATGGTTCTCAATTCTCTTGATTCCATCGTCAATGTCATTTATGCTGTCGTGAAATGTTGCCTGGTTCCTTGGATCTTCACACTGATATTTTCTCTCGCAGAACAGGCAGTCAACGGGATGCGTAGAATCGAAGATCTCAATCTCGCTCAACTGCAAACCGTGGACAACATCCCTGATTTCCTGCCTTGTTAGTGTCTTATTATGAGTGATGCCGAGCAAGGAGTCTATTCGTGCGTCCCACTCATGGACAAGTTCATCTACTTTCTGTGCCTCCGTTTGCTCTCCATCGCAGTAGAGCTCCTGAAGTATGAAATTGCCACCCTTCTTGAGCACACGCTTCATCTCGGCCATAACCTTATCTATGCTGGCGAGATGATGCAGGGAATGAGATATGCACACGGTGTCGAAAGACTCATCTTCGAACTGTAGATTCTCGGCGTTCATCTGAAGAAACTGGACAGCCTTTCCTGCAAACCGCTTTTCGGCAGATTCCATATCTTTCTTTGATTCGTGTGAAGGATAGTAGTCTATTCCGACAAAAGAATCGTACGCCTTCAGGGTCTTGATGAGGGTATCAATGAACCCTCCTCGTGCTGTGGCGACATCCAACACCCTGCCTGCGGAAATCGCCCCCAACTTCTGCGCTATTCTGCGTGCGTTGGATGATGCCAATCCTTCTGGTAAGTCTTCCATGTCTCATCCTTCTTTTTTGCTGCTCTCCGGAGCGCTTTTATGTGCTAGAACTGTCTGCCTCCATCGGAGCTGGGATTTCATACTTGTCCGCCCAGGGTTTCGGCAGCGAAATCGTTCGTTTCCCTATCCTGTAGTGCCTGTTACAGAAGGCAAACTGATACTTCGACAGCGTTTATTCTGAGCTTTTGTCGTTTGCTTCTGACATATGTTGCTGGCATATCTTCCAGCCCCCACCGCGTTTCTCGAGAACGCCCGTCCATCGTATGTCCTTCGTGCCCCATGGCTTTCCGTCGAATTCTCCTTCATCATCCACGATCGCTGAAAACCAGGCTACATCTCCCGTTTTGGAAATCACAACCCTCAGGTTTCTGATAGCATATCCTGTGGCTTTGCTTCTCGGGTCCATCCATCTCTCCAGGAATTTTTCAAACTCCCTCCATCCCAGGACCGTGCTCCTTGAATCTGGATAATATGTGAAGAAGTCATCGTCTTTTGCAAAGACACTCTCAAAGAGCGCCCGATCTTTTGTCAGAGCCCACCGAAAGGAATCGTGCAGTGTCTTGATGATTTGGTGCTTGTCGCTCGTCGTATCTGAATTGTGAGATTCCGGATCTCTTTCTGGGTACGTCATACTCATCAGCTATGCTCTAGGTTCTTTCTTGCCGGCTTCTATCTCTTCCAGCCGCCGATATCATATATTATAACAATAACCGTTGGCCACAACGAGACCGGCTATCTATCCTGTGGCAAATATCATCAAGCACAAGTGAGAGCAACGAGTTTGATTTGCTGAGTAGAATGCCCCTATTGGCCTGATATTGAGTGTCCGAAGTGAAAGGAGACTTAGAGCACCGTGGCTAAAGGAAATGGCTCCTGCGACCTCACTCCCCAACATGGTGCGGGGCCGCTGGTATCTCCAGAGCTGAGTGCAGCGGTCATCATCGTGTCACGAGCCATCTCACGAAGCGTACAGCCAGTGCTGGTCTCCCTGCCACGGCGGAGGGCTTTCATATACCGAGAGGACCGGGCGTCTTATCTGTCATCTCAGCAGGAAAGCTCTTATTTCTTCACCAAACTGGCGGCTTCGCGCGAACATGGCGTTATGCCCGAGGTTCGGATACAGGACCAGCCTGGCATTGGGTGTTTTCCCGGCTGTCTCGCGGATCGCGTAAAGGAAGTCTTCCTCACCGCCAATCACCAGGGTGTCTGCCTTAATCCTGTCCAACTGGTCACTCAGGTCATAGCGGTCATCCGCTTCAATTTCCACAATCCCATCCGAAGGGTCGGTGGGGATATAGAGAGGGCCCAACAGCCACATGAACCATTTGAACAAGTGCTTCGCAAGTCCTTTCCGGATGATAGCTGTACCCAGCAGTGCGTATGCTGCCCGCCGCTTGCGTCTTCGTGCGAGGTCTGCAACTTTCCTCAGCAGTTCCTTGCCTTGCTCAGTCTGACGGCAACCGGTCATGG
>CAYGYF010000245.1:0-2553 GCA_964354065.1 uncultured Dehalococcoidia bacterium
AATCTTTTTCCATCTTCCATCTCTCCTGGTATTTGATACTACTTGAGTGTGTCACCTTTGTCAATCAAGATGACATGAGCAACGTAACACCGATATCTTTTAGCTTCAAAGTAAGGGTGTGACGGTGTCAAGTGTCGCTAGACAGACAGCTTCAAAAGGCCGGCATCCGACCATTCTCGAGAGAATATTTGAACTTCACATGGGGCAGTCAGTGACTCGGAGGTGAGTAACATTTCGATATTTTGTGCAACACCAAAATGGGGATTGTGGGGACACAATAACATAGAACTTTTGCCGTTCAGCGTGCGTATTTAATGTGGCATGGTCACAATACATTAGTCACAATAGGCCAGAAAAGTGCAATTCCCTCTTACAGGACTAGGGCTTTAGAGACGGCCTTTGGCTTGGCACCACCTAGTAGCTGAGGCTGGTAAAGGTGTCACTCAAATGGGATAGGGTCGAGGACTCAACCTCGACCCTATTTTCTAATTCTAGAGTATAAATCCAGGAAAATGTGCGGTTTCACCGTCAGCTATAGTCGGGACCTCTGCCGCGCCGCCTCGTCGCCCAGACAGCCAGTGCCACGCAAGCCAGAACCAACAAGCCTATTGTGGCCGCCTTCTCGGCTGGAGTAGTGTGGACTGCCATGGTGCTCATAACCACAGCAGGTATCAGCCCAGCTCTTACCACTGGTTTCACATTGGGGCGCTCAGTTATGAACTCAGCTAGTGGTGGGCTGACTTGGTAATAGAGGTCTACTAGAGCTCTTCCCAGTGGGTTGGTCAACAAATATTCATCTCTAAACTCACGGAGAATCTGTATTTCCTCGGCCATCGGAGTACCGTAGGCTGCAGTAGCAATGAAGCAGCCTCCCACCGTGAAGGTAGCGGTGATGAAGTAATCATCGTTCATTGTGATGGTCGTGGAGGCGGCACGGATATCACGTACGTCGGCAAGATCACCAGTCCAGGCTGCGAACTGGTATAACTCCTCAGCCACTGCCACCAAGCCAACCACTGTTCCCTCATCGCAGTTGAAAGTCCCCTCACCGGGATTGCGTACCGAGCCTCCAACGGTACTGTTTATCGTCAAATCGTACGTACGTACAAAGTTGGCAGTGATTGAGTAGTCACTCTTCATGCGAATTGTGGTTGAGGCAGCGTTGACGTTGCCAATACTACCTACATCACCAGTCCAGTGCGAGAATCTGTAACCACTGCTGGGAGTCGCCACCAAGCTAACCACTGTTCCCTCGACATAGGCAAAAGTCCCGCTGCCGGGGTTACTCACCGAACCTCCAACAGTACTGCTTATCGTCAAATCGTACACGGGTATGGGTACAAAATTAGCAGTGATTGAGTAGTTACCACTTATGCCAATTGTCGTTGAAGCAGCATTGACGTTGGCGACACTACTTACATTGCCAGTCCAGTGTGAAAATCTGTAACCATCGGCTGGAGTCGCCACTAGGTTGATGACTACACGATGACTATATGTGAAAGATCCCTCACCAGGGGTGGTTACGGAACCTCCAGCTGTGCTACCGACGGTGAGGGTGTACTCAGCGGGAGCTATTTCTTTGTAAACCCCAGTGCGCTCTGCGTCGTGCCGGAACATAGGCCACTCCATGGCATAGGCGGAGACGTCAGAGCCAATATCCTTCAAACTCCAGAAGGTGCTCGTGCACTCAGCCGAGCGCCACTCTTGTTCCAAGTCACCCCCGCTAGTGAAGAAGATGTCAAGATGACCGTCGCCGTCAACATCAGCCACTGCCGGTGAAGTCTTCACAGGCTGACCGCTATCGAAGTGAGCTATTTCCTCGCCGGTGACGCCGTTGAGGAGATAAAGTCTGTGGTCATACGAGCCGATGTAGACATCGAGCCTGCCGTGGCCCCGATTAGCCAGAGCTGGTGACGAGACAACCGGCCCGTCGGTGTGGAAGACCCAATTCTGGGTTACTCTGTTGGATGTGAGATCGTAGCTGAGGCTATACACATTGCCGTTTCTGGAACCGACAATCGTCTCCAGGTAGCCGTCGCCATTGACATCACCGACAGCAGGCGAAGAATGAACTGGAGCACCTGTATAAAAGGTCGACACAACCGTCGGGCTGGCTCCACCTTTGCCGAAAGTTGCTTCTGATTGCAGCGAGTCTGGAATCTCAATGAAGTAGATCAAGCCGTTACTGCTGCCAACCACCACCATGTCCAGCCTGCCATCCCCATCAAAGTCAGCCAAGGCAGGCGAGGATTGAACCACGTTGCCCCCTGTCTGAACGCTCCACAGCAACTTGCCTGTGGCTGCCTCCAGCATATATACCTTGCCATCAGGCGAACCATTCTCAGCACCAGCACCGAAGACCACGACATAATCGCCAGCCCCGGTAACATCGCCTACCGCTGGGGCAGATATGATTGAACCAGCAGCCTTAAAGACCCACAGCAAATCCCAGTCCCTACCTTCAACCCCTTCCCAACCGGTGATATTTTCACCCGTAACGTTCGTTGGCCAGTCTATGTCAGCTGCACTGACACCGTCATCAATACCATCTGG
>CAYGYF010000246.1:0-2534 GCA_964354065.1 uncultured Dehalococcoidia bacterium
GTAGCGCCCTACAAGAAGATCCGCGAGGTGGAGTACGTGACAGAGATCCCCAAGTCGGCCGCCGGCAAGATCCTCCGCCGTGAGCTCATCGAGCGAGAGCGGGGCAGAACGGGCTGACCTGAGCCGCCCTGCTGCTGCCCACGCCATCGTGTGGCTACCCTTGCACGGTGGAGGTCGCCGCCGCCTCCCTACACCCGTGGGGCGACGTGGACTGCGACGGCGATGTCGATGCCGTGGACGCCCTGAAGATCCTGCGCAAGGTGGCTAACCTGTCGGTGCTTCAGGAGCCGGGCTGCCCGCCCGTCGGCAGCGCCGTGGGCGTGTCCGGCTGAGGCCCGCCGCCCGTGCGACCTACCGACCTTTGACTTTGTGCGGCGCGCAATGGTATCGTGCGCCCAAAACCGCCGAGGAGGCTTGCTATGTCCCTGCTCCGGCTCGCCCTCGTCTCCGCACTCGCCTTTCTGCTGTTCCTCGTGGCCGGCGACAGCCCGCCGGCCTCCGCCGCTACATTCACCGTCACCAAAACCGTCGACACGGAGGACGGTGCCTGCGACGCCGACTGCTCTCTGCGCGAGGCGATCATCGCCGCCAACCTCCACGCTGGCGCCGGCACGATCAACGTCCCCCCCGGCATCTACGTCCTGACCATGGGCGAGCTCGACATCATCGGGGACGCGACTATTGTCGGCGCCGGCCCGAGCAGCAGCATTCTCGACGGTGCGGGGCTAGACAGAGTGTTCGACATCGGCCAGGGGGGTGCGCATATCACCGTCCAGATCTCGGGAGTGACGATCCGGAACGGCGATGCTCGCGGCGCTTTTGGGGGCGGGGGCATCTACAGCTACAACGCCACCCTGACCCTGAAGGACCTCATCGTCAGCGGTAACAGGGCCGACAGGGATGGCGGCGGCATCATGAACGACGAGGGCGTACTTACCATCACTGACAGCACCATCAGCGGCAACACCAGTGGGGGCAAGGGCGGCGGCATCCACAGCGACAGCCCACTCACCATCACCCGTAGCACCGTCAGCGATAACGTCATCCAAACCTCCTCCCCCTTCGGCACCGGGGGAGAGGGTGGTGGAATCTATTTCTGGCCGTCTGTAGAAGGGCCTGCACTCGTGGTCAGCGACAGCACCATCAGCGCGAACAATACCAACGGCGGCTCCGGCGCCGGCCTTCATATCGGCGGGTCAGCGACCATCACCAACACTACCATCAGCGGCAACGATGCCAGAGGCCTCGGCGGGTACTACGGCGACGGCGGTGGGATAGAGGCGCGATTCGCTTTCCTAACCATTGTCAACAGCACCATCGTCGGGAATGCGTCTGGCGACGAAGGCGGTGGCATCTATGCGAGCGCGAGGGCTAAGCTGAAGAACACCATCGTCGCCAACAACACCGCGCCGCCTCCCCCCGGTCACGGTGGTCCCAATTGCAGCGGGTTCCCGGTGTCGGAGAGGATCACCTTGGGACATAACCTGGACAGCGACGACAGCAACTGGTGCCTCTTCGATGGCCCCGGCGACCTCACCAATACCGACCCCAAGCTCGGCCCCCTGGCCGACAACGGCGGCCCCACCCAGACCCACGCTTTGCTGCCCGGCAGCCCCGCCATCGACGCCGGCGACGACGCCGACTGCCCGGCCACCGACCAGCGGGGCGAGAGCCGCCCCAAGGACGGCAACGGCGACGGCAGCGCCGTCTGCGACATCGGAGCCTATGAGCACGAGGCCGCGCCCGCGGGCACACCTACAGCTACAGCCACGTCCACACCTCCGGCCACACCTACACCAGCAGTGAGCACCTGGAACCACACCTGTTACATCGGCGCCGAGCAGCCTATCCAACAGGCCCTGGCCGACATCGCTGCCGATGTGCAGGCGGTCTACCGCCTCAACGCCAGCCAGACGTTCGACACGTGGTTCCCTGGCCGGCCCGAACTGAGCACCATCACGACCGTAAGCCCCTACCAACCGCTGCTGATCCTCATGTCGACCGGCGCCACCTGGTCGCAACAGCCCTCGGGCACGCCGCCCACCAGCGTCAGCCTGGCGCAGGGCTGGAACAGCGTGTGCTACACCGGCCAGACGGAGTCACCCGGCGATGCCACCGCTGGCATAGCGGGGGCCTTCAGTATCCTGTACCGGCTGGGGAGTGACCAAATCTGGGCCCCCTATGTCCCGGACAGGCCCGAGGTGAGCAACATCTCACAGCTAGCTCAGTATGATGCCGTGCTCGTGCTGGTGAACGCTGAGGGCGGCGCTCAGTGGGTCTTCGGCCCATGAGCGCCAGGGCCCTACCAACCCGGCGCAGGGCCGGGGCTAGACTTCCTGGCCCTCCTCGCGCTCGTACCCGCTCACGAAGCGGCGGCGGGTGAGCTTCTCCAGCACGTCCGGGCTCGTGACCAGGGCCTCGGCGTAGGCCTTGATGTCCGGCAGGTCCTCCAGCCGGAAGTCGTCCCGCCTCAGGCGGACTGGTGGCCACCACGCCCTGCCTGGCCGAGGGGCTGAACATCCCGGAGGCCAGCG